>JAXDMU010000396.1:0-5020 GCA_034665905.1 Aliidongia sp.
CCCGCTGCATTGGGCCGGGCCGATCCTGGCGGGAGACCGGCTGATCGCGGTCGCCTCCAACGGCCAGGTCTGGTCGATCTCGCCCTATACCGGCGCGGTTCTGGGCCATATCGAATTGTCGGCCGGCAGTTTTCTGCCGCCGATCGTGGCCGACAACACGCTCTATCTGATGACCAATGACGCCGATTTGATGGCCCTGCGCTAGTCCAGGGCGGAACACGAGGATGAGATGAGCTTTACGGCCGCAATCATCGGCCGGCCGAATGTCGGCAAGTCGACACTGTTCAACCGCCTGGTCGGGCAGAAACTGGCCCTGGTGGACGACCTGCCCGGCGTCACGCGCGATCGCCGAACCGGCCGCGCGCGACTGGCCGGACTCGATTTCACGGTGATCGACACCGCCGGCCTCGAAGATGTCAACGACCGCAGCCTGCTCGCCCGGATGCGCGAGCAGACCGAACGCGCGATCGACGAGGCCGATGTCGTGCTCATGGTGATCGACGCCCGGGCCGGCGTCACGCCGATGGACCGGCATTTCGCCGAGCTTCTGCGTCGGCGCGAGGTGCCGGTGGTGCTGATCGCCAACAAATCCGAAGGCAAAGTCGGGCTGGCCGGCGCCTATGAGGCGTTCGAGCTGGGGCTGGGCGACCCGATCGCACTGTCGGCCGAGCATGGCGAGGGCATGGGCGATCTGTTCGATTCGCTGCTGCCGTTCGATGCGCCGGCCGCAGCGGTCGACGAAGATGCCGAGCCGGAAGCGCCGGCCGTGAAACCCTTACAACTCGCCATTGTCGGCCGACCCAATGTCGGCAAATCGACCCTGATCAACCGACTGCTGGGCGAGGACCGGATGCTGACCGGGCCGGAAGCCGGCATCACCCGCGACTCGATCGCGATCGATTGGCACTGGCAGGGGCACGAGATCAAGCTGATCGACACCGCGGGTTTGCGGCGCAAGGCGCATATCGAGGAAAAGCTGGAAAAACTCTCGACCGCCGATACGCTGCGCGCGATCCGCTTTGCCGAAGTGGTCGTGCTGGTGATCGACGCCACGGTGATGATGGAAAAGCAGGACCTCGCGATCAGTCGCATGATCGAGGATGAGGGCCGCGCCATGGTCATCGCGGTCAATAAATGGGATCTGATCGAGGACAAACCCAAGGCGCTGGAAAAACTGCGCGACCGGCTGCAAATCTCGCTGCCGCAACTGGCCGGCATCGTCTGCATCCCGGTCTCGGCCGCGACCGGCAGCGCGCTCGACAAGCTGATGAAAGGCGTGTTCGAGGTTTACGAAACCTGGAACAAGCGCGTGCCGACCCCTAAGCTCAATCGCTGGCTGGGTGTGATTCAGGAACGCCACCCGCCGCCGCTGGTCAATGGCACGCGGCTCCGGCTGCGCTATATCACCCAGGCCAATACGCGGCCGCCGACCTTCGCACTGTTCTCGTCCAAGCCGGGCGATCTGCCCGATGCGTATCGGCGCTATCTGGTCAATCTGCTGCGCGACGATTTCGGGCTGCCGGGCGTGCCGATCCGAATGATGCTGCGCAAGGGGGCGAACCCGTTTGCCGGGCGGGATTGAAGAAGCAATGAAAAATCTCGTTGTATCGTCGCCATCCAATCTGTTGAACGCTCTTCTGTGTCGTCGTCCATCACGCGGGTCAAGTCGTTGCCGTATCTGATATTGAAATATACCCATATCATTGGCGCGACGGTGATCCTCGGAACGGGCGTCGGGATCGCTTTCTTTATGCTGACCGCACATTTGAGCCGCGATGCAGCTTTTGTGGCGCGAACAGCCGGAACGGTCGTCCTGGCTGATTTCATCTTTACCGCAACCGCAATCTTCACCCAGCCCCTAACCGGCTATTTGCTGACCCGCGAAACCGGGATATCGATTGCCGAAGGTTGGGTTATTGTTTCCCTAGTGCTCTATGGCGTTGCCGGGACGTTTTGGCTTCCCGTCGTGTGGATGCAAATACGGATGCGCGATCTCGCTCGACAAGCGGTCCTGGGCGGTACCGAGCTGCCAGCGGCGTATCACCGGTTATTCCGATGGTGGTTTGCCTTCGGCTTTCCAGGTTTCGGTTCCATAATGCTGATCATCTGGTTGATGATCGCACGACCATCGTTCTGACCGGCCATGAACGCCCTTTTACCCAATGTTGCCATCCTTGGCGCATCCGGCCTGATCGGCCAGGCAATCGCGACCGAACTCAGGCGCGCAGGCTTTTCTATCATCCCCGTCGCGCGCCGATTCACCGCGGCGCAACAGAACGCCTTCGCGGGCACTGCCGTGGAATGTCCGATCGCCGCACTGGACGAGCACGCATTGGCGCGGCTTCTTGTCGAGCGGCAAGTCGATGTCATCGTAAACTGTCTTGGAGTGCTCCAGGACAGTGGGCGCGAGCGCACCGATGATGTGCACCGCCGTTTCGTCACCCGTCTGGTGGGAACGCTCGGCGCCCAACCCGAGACACCCCTGCTCATTCATCTGTCCATCCCTGGCAACGAAGTAGAGGACGGGACCGAGTTCAGCCAGACGAAGCGCAAGGCGGAGCATGTGATCCGTACGGCTTCGGTTCCTTTCGTGATCCTGCGGCCGGGCTTCGTGATCGCAAATACGGTTTATGGCGGCAGCGCTCTGATACGAGCGATGGCGGCGCTTCCGCTTGGCCTTCCGAGCGTCGAATCCGAACGTCCGTTTGCCGCCACAAACATGGCCGATATCACCCAGACCGTCATCCAAATCGTCCGGCGCTGGCGAGGCGGAGAACGACAATGGGCCGCAGTCTGGGATGTCATGGAACGCCACCCTTCGACGGTCGGTGGCGTGATCGATGGGTTCCGGCGCTGGCTCGGCGGTCCAAGGGTGATCGGCCGCCTGCCGGCTGGGCTGATGGTCCTCGGAGCAAAGGCGGGCGATCTGTCGGCCCATCTCGGCTGGAGACCGCCAATTCGCAGCACCGCGCTTCGCGAGATGCGAAGAGGCGTCGTGGGACATCCCGAAGCCTGGATCGCCGCGACCGGCATCGAGCCGACGTCTCTCGAAGAGACCTTGGCACAACTGCCGGCAACCGTGCAGGAAAAATGGTTTGCCCGACTCTACCTAGCCAAAGCGGCGATTCTAGGGTCTCTCGTCGTTTTTTGGAGTGTGTCGGGGTTCATCGCACTTACCCTTGCGTACCAGTCGGCGGCAGCGATCCTGACCGATCACGGCATCCCGCCGAAACTTGCCGGTGCAATCACTATCCTTACCAGCCTGAGCGACATTTGCGTTGGCGCCGCTATCGCCGTCAGGAAGACCTGTCGCCGCGGTCTCCTCGCGGGCATCGCGATATCTCTCGGCTATATGGCAGGCGCGGTTCTCGTCGCTCCCGAACTATGGATCGAGCCCCTCGGCGCACTCGTTAAGACTGGTCCGGCGATTATTCTTATGCTGGTGGGGCTCGCAATTTTGGACGATCGATGAAATGACAAGGCAAATCACCCTCTACGGCATCAAAAACTGCGACACCATGAAAAAGGCCCGCGCCTGGCTAGACGCAAACGCCATCCCTTACCTCTTCCATGATTACAAAACCGCCGGGATCGACCGCGCGCGACTGCAAAGCTGGGCGGCCCAAGTCGGTTGGGAGACCTTGCTGAACCGCGCCGGCACGACGTTTCGCAAACTGCCGGATGCGGAAAAAGCCGCTCTCAGCGAACAGACGGCAATTACTCTGATGCTGGCACAGCCCAGCATGATCAAGCGGCCGGTGCTGAATCTGGGCGGCAAACTCATCGTCGGTTTCAAGCCCGAATTATACGAGGACGCGACGAGAGCCCGCTGAACCGCCCGCTCAATCCCGAAATACCGGCGGGCGGTTCTGGAGATTGGCCAGCACCGCCTCCATCTGGTCGGCGCGGCCGATCAGTGCCTCCTGTTCGACCGCCTCCTGCACCAGTCCCGCTTCGGTGCCGATGGTGCGTGCCGCCCCAAACAGGCGTTTGGCGGCACGGATCGCGCTCGGGCTTTTGCCGGCGATCTCGCGCGCACTCTCCAGGGCTGCGGCACGCGGGTCGGTGCAGATCCTGGTGACGAGGCCGTAGCCCAGCGCTTCCTCGGCCGAAAAGATCCGGCCGGTATAGGTCAGTTCGCGCGCGACATCGTCGCGGACCAGATGGCGCAGCAGTTGCGTGCCCGCCATGTCCGGCACCAACCCCCATTTGATCTCCATGATCGAGAATTTGGTCTCCGGCGCCGCATAGCGCATGTCGGCTCCGAGCATCAGCTGAAACCCGCCGCCGAAGGCCACACCATGAACCGCGGCAATCACCGGCACCGGCAGTTCGCGCCAGACCCAGACCGCGTATTGCACGCGGTTGGCGACGCCGTGACTGCGCCGGGCGAGGTCGAGCGACGGTCCGCCCGGCGCCATCCGGGCGAACTGGTCGCGGTCGAGTCCGGCGCAGAAGGCGCGACCGTCGCCCGACAGCACCACGGCGCGCAAACCCGGCTCGGTCTTCAGCCGGTCGCCCGCGTCGATCAGCGCCTGGAACATCGCATCGTCCAGTGCGTTCATCTTATCGGCACGGATCAACCGGACATCGGCCACGCCCTGGGAGATTTCGACGGCGACACGGTCATTCATGATGTAGGCTCCGGATCAGATGATGAATTTCGCGGCAACTGCCGGTTTTTTCGCCATCGACCACAATCTGCCGTGGACTTGATCCTGGTCAAGGACCGCCGCCCGCGCACCGCTATGCTCTGCGCCCGCGAATTGGAGCAAGGGAGCCGAAAATGATCAAGGATATTCTGGTCCATGTCGATGCCACGCCGGCCGCCAGCCGCCGGCTGGATCTGGCCCTGATGCTGGCCGAGCGCACCGAGGCCCATGTCGTCGGCCTCTACGTCGATAGTTTCGAGCAGATGCTGATGTATTCCGACATCTATGCCATCGCCAGCCTGCTTGATGTCGTGGCCGAAGAAGCCGCGCGGGAAGCGGCGGCGGCCCGGATTCGCTTCGATCAGGCG
>JAXDMU010000397.1:0-7026 GCA_034665905.1 Aliidongia sp.
AGCGCGACGGGCTGTTGATCGTCACCTTCGACGAAACCGACGCCACCCGTCGAACCACCAAGCTCGACGCCGGAAAGATCGTCACCTATTCCGGGGCCAGTAGCTGCAATCAACGCCCAGGACCCAATCTCGGCGCGTTTCCACAAAGGAACAGTTACAAGGCAAATGACTACGTCACCCAGAGCTTCGGCGGTGATCGGATCGGTGCGGTTCTGATCTCGCCCTTCATCGCGCCCGGCACGGTCTCTACGGTCGGCTACAATCATTATTCGATGCTGCGGAGCATCGAAGATCTGTTTCATCTGGATGGCCATCTGGGCTATGCCGATCAGGATGGGCTCACGGGCTTCGGTGCCGACATCTTCAGCACGCCGCCCGCGCGATAAGATCCGGTAGCTACGAATCCGGCACCATATATGACAGATTTTCTAGCAGGACGTTGACTTTCCCATTAATGTCCGGCGTTGTCTTGAACCATCCAGGATTGACCGATCAACGTCAAGCCTCGATTGTGTATCGGACGAAAAACTGACGATGGATTATCCATCGTAATTATCTATGGGGGAAATTAAGAGTGATAAAGAAAGTTCTTGGGGCCACACTCCTTGCGGCTGCTTCAAGTTTCTTGAGCGGGCCGACTTTCGCTGAGGAATTATTCGTTCCTCATCTAACCGGGGTGAACGCCGGATCGGCGACGGGCACGATATTGCCTGAGGGATGGTATTTCGTTAATGCCACGACATATCTTTCCGGACCCAGCTTCAGCGGCACCACCGCAACCAATGTCAACGTGCTTGCGTTCGTAGAAATTCCAGAGGCGGTCTATTCTTCGCCCTGGACATTTCTCGGTGCGCGCTATGCGGCCGCGATCGCCGAGCCTTGGGACATTGTCGCGTTGAACGGCATCGGCGGCGCGACGTCGGGCTTCGACAATGCCGCGGCGTTCTCGACGGTTGTGACGCCCTTTATCTTGTCGTGGGATCTGCCCAACAATCTGCATGTGGTGGCACGCACCGAGGTTTACATACCGGACGGGGCATATCGCAATCCGATCAACCATGCTCTGGGCAACATAAACGCGCTCGACTTCTTTTCGTTCGAGCCAGCGGTGGGTCTGAGTTGGCTCAGCGATGGCTGGAATGTCAGCCTGAAAGGCTATTTCGACTTCAATCTCCAAAATCAGGACAATAACTATAAGTCCGGCGATATTTTCGGAACAGAAGAGTCCATCACCAAAACGATTGGAAAATGGAAAGTCGGCGTTACCGGCTTTACCGAAACGCAGATTTCCAATGATACCGGTTCTGATGTGGCCTTGATCAATGGTCCACAAGCCTTGATCGACGGCCATCGCAGCAACAGCTATGGCGGTGGCCCGTTCGTCGGGTATAATTTCGGGCCGGTCAATTTTGAAGTCTGGTACGATCAGACGTTCGCGACCCAAAACAATGTCGGTGGTGGTCTGCTCTTCACCCGCCTGACCATTCCGCTGTCGTAACTCCGCTTTCCACGGCTTTCGGGTCGCGATGATTGCGACGTAACACCGCCTTCCGTCGAGCGTAATGCGCCGGGAGGCGGTATCGTATTCCGCCCCCGCCGCTATTCCCACCACGGCGGGACCGTGCCTGCGACACCATGCCGCCGTCGCCGCGCTGTCTTTTCCGACCAACCTTACATAATGCTTACATTGAACGACGGTGGTGACAAAGCCTGAATCCGAAAGCATTGTGGTATCAAAATACCGCTCGATTCCTGATCCCACGCCGCACCGGCAACATAGCGGTAAATGAAATTTTAGACATAAAATGAAACCGTTCAGTTACATAGGGAGTGTTTCCCTTTCACGGCCTGTCCTCTATGATCATTATGCATTATTAACCTTCTCATAGGTCAGAGTCTTTTTAAACGAGGCAAGTATGAATAATAATTTTCGGACGATTGGATTACATATCACCTACTCGATCGGTGTATTCATCATTTTGTTCGAATCTACGGCACCTGCGCATGCTTATGTCGGACCGGGGATGGATTTCGGTACGCTGGGCGCGGCATTCGGTATGTTGATGACCGGTGTTAGCGCTGTCTTCTATTTGAGCACGCTTTGGCTACGCCGTCTGTGGCGGCGCGTGACCCGGATGGTCGTTACCACCGAACGACCCGCCGAACCGGGCACCATGCGCTGCGATCCTTGAGACGGGCGACAATACCGCCCGAACACCGGGGGGTGCCACGAACGGCGATCCCCGCCGGTCTGTGGTGGTTAACGCGCCAGTTGATCCGCCGGCCGGGCCTCTTCATTCGCCTTGGCGATTTTGAAACCAGCCTGTTCGAGGATCAATTGGCCGGCATTGCGGTCGACCGACCGATCTTCATTTGCGGTCTGGCGCGCGCCGGCACGACAATCACGCTCGAATTGCTGTCCGGCCTACCCGACATCGCGTCTTATCGCTATCGTGATTTTCCCGGCGTGCATCTGCCGCTGGCCTGGAACCGCGGTCTCGGCAACAGATCGCGCGACCGGCGGCCCGCAATCGATCGGTTGCATGGCGACGGCATCAAGATCACCGCGGACAGTCCGGAAGCGCTCGACGAGCCAATCTGGATGTCGTTCTTTCCCCAGGCGCATGATCCGGCGCACAGCAGCGTGCTGGACCCGGATCGGCGGCATCCGGCATTCGAACGGTTTTACCGGCGCAATCTTCAGAAGATCCTGCTGCTGCGCCAGGGCCGGCGCATTGTGCTCAAGGGCAATTATCTGGTCTCACGCTTGGCCTATCTCGTTCGGGTCTTTCCCGATGCGCGGTTCGTCTTGCTGGTGCGCGATCCGGTCGAGCATGTCGGCTCGCTGATGCGCCAACAGGTGAACTTCACCGAAGCGGCCGAGGCCGATCCCCGCGTGATCGATTATCTTCGGGCACTCGGCCATTTCGAATTTGGCCTCGATCGCCGGCCGATCAATTTGGGCGACGATGCGGCCGTAAGATCCGTTATGGCCGCCTGGGCCGGCGGCCGCGAAATTGAGGGCTGGGCGCTCTATTGGCGGCAGATCCATGAGTATCTGGCCGACCTTCTCGACGCGCATGAAGCGGTTCGGCGCGCCGCGTTGGTCGTTCGATTCGAAACGCTGCATGGGGAACCGCATGCCAGCCTCGACAGAATCCTCGATCATTGCGGCCTCGATATCGACGAAGCAACGCGCGACGGCCTCGCCGCCCGGCTGCGCGCTCCGGCCGGCCATGGTGCAAAGCTCGGCTGCGATGCCGCGGCACAGATCCGCACACTATGCGGCGCCACCGCCGCCCGCTTCGGCTATTGCGCGATGCCGGCCAGAAAGGGATAGAAGCGCGGGTCGATGCGTCGGCCGCCCCAGATTTCCGGCGCAAAGCGACTGCTGGGAATCGGGGCGACGGCATATTGCCAGACCGGCGTGCCATCGCCTGACACCTCGAAGACCCGCCCGCCCATGGTTTCGGTAATCAGCAGATTGCTATTGGCAAGAAGCTGCTTGGTGCCGTGAACCGACGATGAAAAGGGATGTGCCGCACCGCCCGAATCGGATCGGATCATCGCACCGCTCGCCGGATCGACCTCCAGAATGCGCGATGGTTCCCCCTCGCCGATATTGCCGCGATTGTCGAACACCACCAGCGTGCCTCGTTCGGTCAATTCCGCATCATGGGCGTGACGCCACGGGCCGCGCATCGCCCAGCGGATCGCACCCGATTTCGGGTCGAGCACCACCACCGCATCCATCTCACGCAGATTGACCAGAAGATCGCCCTCGGCCACGAAGGGCAGACGGGCCGCCACCGCAGCCGGAATCACCTGTATCGAATTGGCGTGAAACAGATTCCAGCAATAATGCTGCTCGGGCAGGCAGCCGGCCCAGCCTGGATCGAGTGCCGCGAACAGTCCGGCATAAGGCGAGCGGGCGATCGCCTCGGCCAGCCAGAAAATCCGCCGCTCATGCCCGTTGGCATCGAGTTCGGCCACACCTTCGTCGCGAAAGTGCAGCGGCAGCCTGAGATCGGGCCGCGGCGGCGTCATCCCCTCGCGTGCCACCAGCGCATAAATCGCACCGCCGGGTGCCAACTTCACATCGTGATGCGGGTTGCCGGTGAACGACCAAATCAGGTGCGAATCACGGTCAAGCTTTACCAGCGCCGTGTTCATCACGGTGTTGTCCCAATGGAACGCCGGAAAATCCCGCTCGTACTGGATCAGCGCCAGCACGCTGCCATCGGGCAGGAGTTCGAGCCCGCTGGTCTGGATATCGGCCGGATCCATCAAGGCCGGAAGCGTAAACAGCTGTTCGACCGGCACTCGCCAGCGAAAGACCGGTGTCCCGTCGGGCCGGAGCAGTTCGATCGACGTGCCGACCGCCAGCAGGGTCAGGCCCGGCGCCATCGCCGCCGCATCGAAGATCGTGGCCCCAGGCGGGTCGGTCATCGCGCGGTCGCCGCGGCTGGCCGCAATACCCATCCCGGCAGCATGGGCGAGCATGTCCACGCTCGCCCATGCCGCCGACATCGTGGCGCGCATGCTCGTCGCCGGCTCGATATCAAGCCGCTCCGCCACCAAACCCGCGAGAAATCCGCCGACGACCAGTGCCGCCAAGAGAATCCAGCGCATCCCTCGGCGCTTTATCGTCTTAATCATGCAGGATTTGCGCCGCGAGATCGGCACCCGGCACCAGTGCCAGCAGGGCGATGGTGGCGATGAACAGCAGGATCAGCCCCAGATAGGACAGAAATGCGACGCCCGTCTCGATCCGCGTCATGCCCGGCATGGTGCCATAGAGACCGCGCCGGATCCGACCACCGGTCTCGATCAGTGCCACGACCAGGATGAAAGCCAGCACAAAGCTGTGCAGCCACGCCGCCGCGAGCACCCCCACAACCATGCCCGCCGCATAGAGGCCGATCCCAAGCCAGGAATGGAGCGAGGCCGAGACGGCCTGCGTCAATCGCCCGCCATCCAGTACGCCGATCGGCAGCAGATTGAACAGATTGAACAACGCGATGAAAGCGGCATAGGCGGCCCAGTTGCGCTCGCCGGACACCACCCAGACCGCGGCAATCGCCAGCACCGAAAACAGGCCGAACAACGGCCCGCCCAGTGCGATCACCGCCTCCTGCCGACGAGTCTCGGGCGGCGTCATGAAGGCCATGCCGCCCATGAACGGAATCATCCAGATGCCGCGCGGCTCGACGCCGACCAGCCGCATCGCGCGGACATGTCCCCATTCGTGAAATAGGATCGCCGCCGTCAGGATCAGGCCGAAGCGCCAGCCGTAGAGCCAGCCATACCCCGCGAGCGACGCACCGAACACCAGCACCTTGCCGAGCTTCAACAGCTTCACGCTCTTGAACAGCAGCGCAACCAAGGCAGAGCCGACCGCTCTGCCGCGCCGCGCCGGGTGCGGCACGGAAGGAACCGAACTCGAATGCATCGCCGCCCCCGTTTGGTTGGCTTCATTCTGCGGGACGCGACAAGTCACCGCAAGCGTGCCGGCTTGCGGTGACCTATGCGGCTTGTTTCTGGTCTCAGGCGCGGCCGGGCAGATCGGCCAGCACGATCTCGAAATCCTCGGTGCCGGCGATCGTCAGAGTCGTTTCGCCAGCGATCATGACGCCGGAGCGCGTCGGCGCCGTCACGCCATTCACCGTGACCGTGCCGCGCGACGGTACGAGATAAGCGATCCGCCCCGGTTCGAGCGCCAGATCGACACTGCCGCCCTTCGCGAAATTGCCGCCCCAGAGTGTCGCATCCTGATGGATCTGCAAGACGCCCGGATCGGTCACCCGGCCGGAGGCGAGCGGAATCAGCCGACCCGACGCCTCGGATGCCGGGAATTGCCGCGCTTCCCAGCGCGGGGCGACGCCGCGCCGCGACGGCTCGATCCAGATCTGGAACAACTCGGTCGCCTCGGTCTCGTTGTTCCGCTCGGCATGCATGATGCCGGTGCCGGCCGACATGACCTGAACATCACGCGCGCCGGTGCGCCCGACATTGTGCAGATGATCCTCATGCGTGATGGCGCCGGTGCGAACATAGGTGATGATTTCCATGTCGCGATGGCCGTGCATGTCGAAGCCGGTGCCAGCGGCGATCCGGTCGTCGTTCCAGACGCGCAACGGGCCGAACCCCATGCGCTCCGGATCGTAATAGGAGCCGAAGCTGAAATGATGATGCGCGTCGAGCCAGTCATTGCGGAAACTGCCCAGGCGCTGGAACGGGGTGACGTGGATCATGGCACGCTTCCTTTCGGACGAATATGAGTCTCAGGCGGGAATATCGTCCGCCGGAAGATCGCGGACAATCGGCTGATTTTTGAACTTACCGTACAGCAATGGTAGACAATCAAACGCTTCAATCGACCCAGTCGAACGAGCGCTTCACCGCCTTTTGCCATGAGGCGAACAGGTGGTCGCACCGCTCCGGCGCCATAGTGGGGCGCCAGACCCGGTCGGATCGCCAGTTCGCCGCCAGATCCTCGACACCGTTCCACAGCCCGATCGCGAGGCCGGCGGCGTAGGCCGCACCCAGTGCCGTGGTTTCGGTCACGGTCGGCCGCACCACCGGTACGCCCAGCAGATCGGCCTGGAACTGCATCAGCAACTCGTTAGTCACCATACCGCCGTCGCAGCGCAATTCGCCGATCGCGATGCCGGAATCCTCGACCATCGCGTCGAGCACTTCTTAGGTTTGATAGGCCGTCGCCTCCAGCGCCGCGCGGGCCAGATGGCCCTTATGGGCGAACCGGGTCAGCCCGGCGACGATGCCGCGCGCATCGGCCCGCCAATAGGGCGCGTAAAGCCCGGAAAAGGCCGGTACGATATAGACATCGCCATTGTCCTCGACACTGCGGGCGAGCGCTTCGATCTCGCCGCTGCTGTGGATCAGACCGAGATTGTCGCGCAGCCATTGCACCAGCGCACCGGCGATCGCGATCGACCCTTCGAGCGCGTAATGCGGCGCCGCGGTGCCGAAGCGATAGGCGACCGTGGTGATCAGCCCGCAAGT
>JAXDMU010000398.1:0-4808 GCA_034665905.1 Aliidongia sp.
GCGGCAAAACGGCGATTCACCACGAAGCGCACGAAGACCACGAAGGGTTTTGTTTTTGGTGTGCCGCCGCCAAATGGGCGCACAACTTGGTGTCCTTCGTGAGCTTGGTGGTAAAATCACCTTCACCCGTTGGACAAACAGGAACTCACCATGGCCGATACCGTGAGTCTCGACGACGCCAAGGCCGATCTCTATCGAGCCGTGGAGTGGGCGTCCCTGCCCGCTTGCCGGCGACGCCGGCATCCCTTCGCTGATGGAGTGCTGTGCCGTAGCCTTTGCCGCCTTTGGCGTCATCGCGGGCAGGGACGCCCGCGCCACTGCGATTTGGCGAGGCCGCAATTCAGATACATTTTCAGCCCCTCACCCCGGCCGGCGCCGTTCGGCCCCTTCGCCCCAGCGTTTGACCGTGCCCGACTCGATGCCGAACAGATCGAGCATCCGGCCCAGCGTGTGATCGACCATCTCGTCGAGGCTCTGTGGCTGAGCATAAAACGCCGGGACGGGCGGGGCGATGATCGCGCCGATTTCGGATAATTGCGTCATCATGCGCAGATGGCCGGTATGGAGCGGCGTCTCGCGCACCATCAGCACGAGTCGCCGTCGTTCCTTGAGGGCGACATCGGCCGCGCGCGTCAGCAGGCTTGAGGTCACGCCGGTCGCGATCTCGGCCATCGTGCGAATCGAGCAGGGGGCGACGATCATCCCCATGGTGGTGAACGAGCCCGAGGCGATCGCCGCCGCCATGTCGGTCGCCTGGTAACAGCGATCGGCCAGGGCCTGCACCGCGGCGATTTTCCAGGAAGTTTCGCAGGCCAGCGTCACTTCCGCAGTGCGCGATAGCACCAGATGGGTTTCGATCGGCAGCGGTTTCAGAATTTCCAGCAGGCGCACGCCATAGCGCACACCGGAGGCGCCGGTGATGCCGATGATCAATCTGGCGGGCATCGTCATCGCGCAACCGATCTCGAAAAGAAGCAACTACGGGGCGGAGGGTCGCAGGGGCGGAATTCGCCGAATCGAGGCTTGGAACCAAACGATATTCGTATTACGGTTTTCTTGCACATGTCGCAGCAATGGTTCGAGGAGAGGCATTCATGGCTGTTCAAGATCGTATCCGGAGTCTCCGTGACAAGCATGCAAACCTCGAGCGCGCCATCGTCAAGGAAACGACGCGCGCCCTGCCCGATGACACCAAGGTTACGGAGTGGAAGCGCGAAAAGCTCCGAATCAAGGACACCATCGCGGAATTGGCGCGACAGTCTTACGCCTGAACCAACCGCCATATCTCGAAAAATCGGACGGGCCGCCCAATGGGCGGCCCGCTTCATTTGTGTGACCAGCCGTCGCCGTCAGTGATGGCCGCCGCCCCCGTGACCGCCACCGCCGCCATGGCCGAAGCCACCACCGTGGCCGCCCCCATGGTCGTGACCGCCGCCGCCCCGCCCGTGGCCGCGGTGATTGAACCGGCCGAAACCGAAGCCATAGCCGAAGCCGTCATAGCCCCAGCCCCAATAATCGCCGCATCCGCTAAAGCCACCCCAATAGCCATAGCCGCCGCAAGCGCCATATGCGCCGTATGGCGAATAGGCATAAGCGTCATAGGCCGGATAATACGGATAGGGGTTGCCGTATGGGTAACCGTAGCTGTAGCCCACTCCCGGCGTGCCCTGATCGGCGCCTGGGGTTCCCGCTTGATCCGGCGCCTGGCCGGGCGGCGCCCAGGCGGTTTGACCCGGCGGCGGCGGCGGATAATAATAGGGATAGTCATACGGCGCACAGGCGGTCAACGCCGCGAGGGCCGTTGCTGCAAGAAGAGTGGAAACGCGCATGGCGGCACCATCAATCACAAAAGAGGTTCAGTCTATCTAGATAGACTTTGGAACCGAGCCAAACCAGCCCCTGGCTCCCCTGCGGCATTGTAGCGCGCCTGACGATTGTTATACAGCCTCGCGATCGATACGCGCGAGTAGCCGGACCAGAATCGCCTCCAGCCGGTCGCGATCCGCCTTGGTGAAGGCGAGCGCGTTGCCGCTGCCCGCCTGACCGAAATCCGCCATGAAGGCGACGCAGCAGACCGCGACGTAGAGCCAGAATCCGGCATCCGCCTCGCCGCCCGACAGCGCCAGCCAGGCTTCGGCATAGGCGGTCGGCAACCCCATATTCAGCAGCGTCATGGCTGCGCGCGCCGAGGCATAGCGCGGATCGCCCCAGCACAGCCGGTCGATATCGACGATGCCGGCAAACAGCCCGCCCTCGCTGACGATGACGTTGCGCACCGCAGTATCGGGCAGAAACGGGGTCGAGGCGATGCCATCAAGCCGCTTGGCATAACGGGCAAAGCGTCGCTCGACCGCGTCGGCCGCCGCCTCGTCCATCAACCCGGCCCGTCGGATTGCAGCGCGGCTTTGCACCAGTGATTGCGCCAGCACGTCCGACCAGCGAATATAGGGGGCCAGCCCCGCGTCCATGGCGAAGCCGAATCGGCCCTCGCTCGGCAGGTTCGCCACCAGCGCCTGCACCGTGGCGACCATCCCGGCAATATGGCCCTGCGCCGGCAGGGACAGTTTGTGAATGACCCGCCTGAGGTCGGTGCCGCGCAGGCGTTCGAGAATGATGAACGGAAATTCCGAGGTCAGATCGCGCGCCAGGACCTCGGGCAGCGGAATGCCCAGCGGGCGCAGCCGGTCGGACCAGCGCGC
Source organism: Aliidongia sp. (assembly GCA_034665905.1). Taxonomy (GTDB): domain Bacteria; phylum Pseudomonadota; class Alphaproteobacteria; order ATCC43930; family CGMCC-115725; genus JAXDMU01. The sequence goes on from JAXDMU010000398.1 coordinate 2,700, forward strand.
CGCGGCTTCAAGCGCGTCGCGCTGCTCGGGCAAGCCGATACGCACCACAGCCGAACGGCCATCGGTCAGCTTTACGTCATAGACATAATGCCGGTTGCTCGTGGTAAAGCGCTGAACCGAGGCGACGGCGCCGCTGAGCGCCGCTTCGGCCGATGCAGCGGCCAGGAATTCATCGGGTCCGACTTCGATCTGCGAAAGAATCTGCACCGCGCATCAACCGCCTTATTCGAGGGCCGCGATCCGCTGGCGCAGCACATATTTCTGAATCTTGCCGGTCGAGGTCTTGGGCAGCGGCCCGAAAACCACGGATTTCGGCAATTTGAAGCCGGCCAGATGCAGCCGGCAAAACGCGATGATCTCTGCCTCGGTCGCCTGTGTCTGCGGCTTCAGGGTGATGAATGCGGCCGGCGTCTCGCCCCATTTGGCATCGGGCCGGGCCACGACGGCCGCTTCAAGCACGGCTGGATGGCGATAAAGCACGCTTTCCACTTCGATCGTCGAAATATTCTCTCCGCCTGAGATAATAATGTCTTTAGACCGGTCTTTCAGCTCGATATAGCCGTCCGGATGCATGACGCCCAGATCGCCGGAGTGAAACCAGCCACCGGCGAAAGCGGCTTCACTGGCTTTCGGATTCCCCAGATAGCCCTTCATGACGACGTTGCCGCGCAGGAACACCTCGCCCATCGTCGTGCCGTCGGCCGGCACGGGCACCAGCGTTTCGGGATGTGCCACCATCAACTCGTCGAGCACGGGATAGCGCACGCCTTGCCGCGCCTTGAGCCGCGCCCGCTCGGCCGAGTCGAGCGCATCCCATTCATCGTGCCAGGCGCAGATCACCGCCGGGCCATAGCTTTCGGTCAGGCCGTAGACATGGGTGACGCGCACGCCGATCCGCTCCATGCCCTCGATCACCGCGGCCGGCGGCGGGGCGGCGGCGGTCATCATTTCCAGCCGGCGGCCGGGCGCCGCTTCGCTGCGGCCGGCATTCAGCAGCATGGTCATGATGATCGGCGCGCCGCAGAAATGCGTGACACCGTGCCGGTCGATCGCCTCCAGCACGGCAGTCGCCTCGACCCGGCGCAGGCAGACATGGGTTCCGGCCAGCGCCGCGATCGTCCAGGGAAAGCACCAGCCGTTGCAATGGAACATCGGCAACGTCCAGAGATAAACCGGATGCAGGGCCAGCCCCCAGACCATCAGATTGCCGATCGCGGTCAGATAGGCGCCGCGATGATGATAGACCACGCCCTTGGGATCGCCGGTCGTGCCACTGGTATAGTTGAGCGCGATCGCCTGCCATTCGTCGGCCAGCGGTGCGCCACGATAGTCCGGATCGCCCGTCTCGATCAGCGCTTCGTAGCTCGTGGCACCGATCAGCGTGCCGCCCGCCGCCAGTTCATCGTCGATATCGACGACATAGGGCCGCGGGCCGGTCATCAGGGCCAGCGCCTTGGCGACCACGGGCGAGAATTCCCGGTCGGTGATCAGCAATTTCGCGCCGCCATGGCCGAGCTGGAAGGCGATGGTTTCGGCATCAAGCCGGAAGTTGAGCGCATTCAGCACCGCCCCGGTCATCGGCACGCCGAAATGCGCCTCGATCATCTCCGGGATATTGGGCGCCATGATCGCCACCGTATCGCCACGGCCGATGCCACGCCGGACCAGGGCCGAGCCGAGCCGTCGGCACCGTTCCGCCGTCTGACGCCAGCTATAGCGCCGAGCGCCATGGATGACCGCCGGCCGGTCAGGATATACCGCGGCGACACGATCGAGAAAGCTCAGCGGCGTCAGCGCTGTGAAATTGGCGGGGTTGCGGTCGAGATTGCAATCGAAGGGCGAAAGCTCGGTCATTGCGGCGGCTCCGAGGCGAGGGAGCCGCCATAATCGGCCGATGTGGACGCCACCGCAAGCTGCGGACAGCAGCGCCCAGTCCCTGTGCAAGCCCGTGACGCAAAGCGGTTAACAAGCTAGACTCGCCGGCAAAACAAACAAGGGGAGGTCGCTTCGATGACCAACACAGAGTCCCGCTATCAATCGGTCTATGATCGGTCACTGGCCGATCCCGAGGCGTTCTGGCGCGAGGCGGCGGCGGGGCTCGATTGGACG
>JAXDMU010000399.1:0-4862 GCA_034665905.1 Aliidongia sp.
GATGGCGATCGCTTGCCAATTCATGGATTGCGGGGGCGTTCTTTGCTTTCCAGGCTGTATCAAAATTTCGGAATTTCACCGCGGCAAAATTAACCAATGCAACAGGATATCTCCGTTAAATATCTACATGTCACAGCCCGAAGCCGATGGTTCCCATTTTTCGAAGTGGATCGAAAGCAGCGCGCCGCTCGACGGCGGCCTTGAAATTTTTCGGCTCTCCGTTGCGCAAATGCGGGCCATGAACGAAGCGGGAGCCGCGATAGCGGGGCAGTTGAACGGGCCACTGACCGCGCTGCTGCTCTATATGGGCGAACTCAAACAACACAGTCACCAGCTTTCGCAGGCCGCCGGGAATCGGCTTTACCTGCAGGAGGTGGTAGAGAATGCGCTGCAACAGACCGAGCGCGTCTGCGCCATCATGAAGCGGCTCGCGGGCCCTCACGAGGGAACTGCCGGTGCGCCCGGACGCAAGGCCGGGCGGGAGACGCGGGCCGGCTACGGCAAAAATGTTCGCAACCCCAGCGGAGTGTTTTTTTCCAGCCCTGGCCAAAAGCCTTTGACGAAGCGCGAGCGCGAGGTTCTCAGCCTCATCAGCGAGGGACATTCCAACAAGCAAGGCGCTTCGCTGATGCGGATCAGCCCGAGGACCTTCGAGAGTCATCGCGCCGAGGCGATGCGAAAGCTTGGAGCGCGGAACACGGCGGACCTTGTCCGGACGGTTCTCTTGCATCCGGCCGTGTAACGCCGCCGGCCAGCCCGACGCGCACCATGGTATGTTTTCGAGCGGGCATGGCTCCAGATCCGCTTGTTTTTCGAAATTGCGGACTGACGCCGGAAGTCGGGTTATCGCTCAGCAGTAGTCTTCGGCGAATGCGCGAACGCAGCGCACGGTCCGCAGGGTCCCGGCTTTGATCGTGGGCAGGCTTGGCACGATCGTGATGACCCACCGTGCCGGAATGCTGGACTTGCTTTGCAACACCGATCGAACATGGCCGGTGACGGTCGAGCCGTCCGATTTGTCGACGGTTGCGGTTCGGCCGTTGAACTGCGCGACACGGAAACGCCGGGCCAATTTTTGGTCGGCCGTTTCAAAAGTAAACATGAAGCCGCTCCTTTTGCTTCCGCAACTGTTGCCGATCAACATTAGCCCTGGATGAAAATCTGAAGCCGTAGAAGTACGGTTTTGGTAACTTCGACGGGTGTACGATGAGCGAGAGGCGTGCTTCGGCTTCTTTTGCACGCTTCCCGCCGGCCCCGGCGGTCGCGACAATCGGGGTTAGTCTAGCGCTCGCTTCATCCGTATTTGCACGGAGCCGAAAATTAACAAGAATGTGGAACCGGATCCTCTATCATTGAAGAGGGAAATATCCATTAACCATCTCGTTTCCCTTCCGCGAAGATTGGATGGGAATACGCCGACGATCGGCGCGGTCGCGCCCAAGGTCGCAATGGCGGGTATCGGACAATGACAGACGAATCCAAAGGCCCGGAGCGCGTAACGTTCAGCCGCGGATACGGCGTTTGTATCATGGGCATTGACGGGACGTGGCGCCGGGATTGTCTGCTCAACGCGATATCGGACACCGACGCCGTCCTCACCGTGGAGGGCTCGATTCAAGGCCTCAACCTCAAGGAGTTCTTTCTGCTGTTGTCGTCGACGGGTCTGGCCTATCGCCGATGCGAACTTTCTCGCGTCAACGGCGAGGAAATTGACGTTCTGTTTCTGAAAGGCAAGTCCAAGAAAAAAGACGCCGGCCGAGCCGTCAAATCAGAGTAATTTCCCGGCCCGCTGCATACTTCCCACCCGGCGGCAGGGCTTGAGAAGCGGCACGACAAACGCGGGTGATCCGGCGCCGGTCACGCGTAAGCGATCACGGGTATGCGATCGCCGGATGGAACCGGCCCCCCTCCGCCAGTCCTGCTTGCATAAGCGATCTCCGTAACGTGTTTTGGGCTCGTTGCTACTTGTGCGTTAAAGTTTGCTGCCGTACAAATCTGGGTCGGCCCGAATCCACGCTCGAAATATGGCTCTGCGAGTGTGCGTCATATCTCGGTCTCTATGGATGATTGGAACATGGCTGAAAACTCCTCCACGCGCGGCGAGATCTTCGTGGTCGACGACGATCCTGCCGTCCGCGAAACCCTCTCCATGGTATTGTCAGCGGGAGGCTATCAGGTCATCTGTTTCGCCGACGGCGCCGCGCTTTTAGCGGTCGCGCGAACCCGTACCCCCTCTTGCATCCTGCTGGATGTGCACATCCCCGGTAAATCCGGCCTCGATATCCTCAAAGAGCTCCACGGCGAGGAATATCCTGCACCGATCTTCATGATTTCCGGGCGAGGCGACATCTCGATGGCGGTTACTGCAATCAAGAGCGGCGCACTGGACTTCATCGAAAAGCCGTTCCGTGGCAGCGAAATCGTGGCTCGGCTGGATGAGGCGATCGGGGCCTATGCGCGCCGGCAGGCGGAAGACACCGCATCGAAAGCCGCATCGCTCCATTTCCCCGGACGCGAACCATTGACGCGGCGCGAACGCGAAGTCCTGGAGCAATTCGCGTCCGGCGCGTCCAACAAGGAAGCCGGGCGCCACCTTGGAATCAGCCCGCGCACGATTGAAGATCATCGCGCCAATGTCATGAAAAAACTCGGCGCGAGGAATGCAGCCGATCTCATCCGGATTGTGATGACCGCGCAGCGGGTTTCCTGAGCCGGCGCAAATCTTCAGGCCGCGACCGGGACGCTCGCCACCGGTCCCTTCGAACCCCGTCGTAAAAGCAGGGCTTGCTCCTGAGGATAGGGGCTTGCTCCACAGGGATTGCCTGTGAGATGACCTTGATGGGTCCCGAACAAGGTGTGGCCATGACAACAAATAAAAAAAGCCCGGAAACGCTCCGCAGTGCGCGCTGGTTTGCACCCGACGACCTCCGCGCCTTCGGCCATCGTTCGCGCGCGATGCAGATGGGTTATGCGCCGGAGGAGTGGAAGGATCGCCCGGTCATCGCGATCCTCAACACCTGGTCGGACGCGCAGCCCTGCCACATGCATTTCAAGTCGCGGGTCGACGACGTCAAGCGCGGCATCCTCATGGCCGGCGGCTTTCCGATGGAATTGCCGGCGCTGTCGCTGTCGGAATCGTTTTTGAAGCCGACCACCATGCTCTACCGCAATCTGTTGGCGATGGACGCCGAGGAATTGCTGCGCGGCCACCCCGTCGATGGCGTGGTGCTGATGGGCGGTTGCGACAAGACCACGCCGGCGTTGTTGTTGGGCGCCACCAGCATGAATCTCCCGGCGATCTATCTTCCCGCCGGACCGATGCTGCGCGGCAACTGGAAAGGCAAGACGTTGGGCTCGGGCTCGGATGCCTGGAAATATTGGGACGAGCGCCGCGCCGGCAAAATCTCCGACAAGGATTGGGTCGATGTCGAGGCCGGCATCGCGCGCAGCTACGGCACCTGCATGACCATGGGTACCGCGTCCACCATGACCGCGATCGCCGAGGCGATCGGCATGACGCTGCCGGGCGCGTCGTCGATCCCGGCCGCGGATGCCGGCCACATCCGCATGAGTTCGGAATCCGGCCGGCGTATTGTCGCGATGGTGTGGGAGGATTTGACGCCGAAAAAGATCCAGACACGGCAAGCGTTCGAGAACGCGATTACGGTGGCGATGGCGATGGGCTGCTCGACCAACGCGATCATTCATTTGATCGCGCAAGCGCGCCGCGCCGGCCAGGACATCGGGCTCGACGATTTTGAAGTAGCCAGCCGCAAGGTGCCGGTGATCGCCAATGTGCGGCCGAGCGGCGACACATATTTGATGGAAGATTTCTTCTATGCCGGCGGACTGCCCGGCCTGATGAGCCGCATCAAGGGCCATCTGCATCTCGATTGCGTCACCGTGACCGGCACCACGCTCGGCGAGAACCTTAGAGGTGCCGAGGTCTACAACGACGACGTCATCCGGACGGTTGAGAACCCGATCTATGCCGAAGGCGCGTTGGCCGTCCTCAAGGGCAATCTCGCCCCGGACGGTTGCGTGATCAAGCCGTCGGCCTGCGAGCCACGCTTCCTCAAGCATACCGGGCCGGCTTTGGTGTTCGACGATTATCCGTCGATGAAAAAGGCGATCGACGATCCGGCTCTCGAGGTGACGGCCGACCACGTCCTGATTTTGCGCAATGCCGGCCCGCAAGGCGGTCCCGGCATGCCGGAATGGGGTATGCTGCCGATCCCGACCAAGCTGGTGAAACAGGGTGTACGCGACATGGTGCGGCTGTCGGACGCGCGCATGAGCGGCACCAGTTACGGCGCCTGCATTTTGCACGTCTCGCCGGAATCTTACATCGGTGGGCCGCTGGCGCTGGTGCAGAACGGCGACTTGATCACGCTCGATGTCGCCGCCCGCACCATCAATCTCGACGTCGCGGAGGCGGAGCTGGCAAAACGCCGGGCCGCATGGAAGCCGCCCGAGACGCGCTTCGAGCGCGGCTACGGCTGGATGTTCACCAAGCACATCAAGCAGGCCAATGAAGGCTGCGATTTCGATTTTCTCGAAACCGGGTTTGGGGCGCCGGTCGGCGAACCTTCGATTTATTGATTGCCACACTGTCATTCCGGGCCGCGCTTTGCGCGCTCGGAATGACAGGAATTGCTACGGCCGCTCGACTTTCGGGCTCTATCCCGCAACCGACGCGCAGACGCAGACCGATTTAGCGGCGTGGCGAAAGCGAGCGGACAACGATCGCGCTTTCAGCTTCGCGTAAATCGATTGTCGTGGAAGCGGGGGGCCACTACAAAAGAGACCAAGCCATACTGATTCAAAAATCCGATCGACGGGGTGTCTGATGGCGCACACCC
>JAXDMU010000400.1:0-11039 GCA_034665905.1 Aliidongia sp.
GCGATCGGGTCGGCGCACTCCTGTCCGCGGCGGCGGAACTGGTGCTGCTCGGCCTCGAAGGCGAGCGGGCGCTGTTCGCGCTCGATCTGTCGGCCGACGAGGCGCCGGTCGAGCGTGTGGCGCTTGATGCCGCGCGGCATGCGTTCCGCGATCTGCGCGCCGTCGGCCCGCTGCTCGGGCGGCGCGACGGCGCGTTGCTCGCCTACGCCAAAGGCATGATGCATTGGCATTCGCGCCATCTTTTTTGCGGTGTGTGCGGCAGTGCCACCGCGGCGGGGGAGGCCGGGCATGTCCGGCGATGTCTCGATCCCGCCTGCGCCACAAGCCATTTTCCGCGCACCGATCCGGCGGTGATCATGCTGGTGGAGGATGGCGAGCATTGCCTGCTCGGCCGCCAGGCGATCTGGCCGGCCGGCATGTATTCGACGCTGGCCGGCTTTGTCGAGCCGGGCGAGAGCCTGGAGGAGGCGGTGGCACGCGAGGTGTTCGAAGAGGCCGGAATCGAGGTCGAAAACGTGACCTATCATTCCTCGCAGCCCTGGCCCTTCCCGGCCTCGATCATGCTGGGTTTTTTCGCCACCGCCCGCACGCGTGAGATCCGACTCGACGGCGCCGAATTGCAGGATGCGCGGTGGTTCAGCCGTCGATGGCTGCTGGATCATGCGGACGATGCGGATTTCCGCCGACCGCGCAAAGATTCGATCGCCCGCCATCTGTTGGAGGATTGGTTGCGTCGAGGTTGAGTTAATGTTTAATTAACTACAATAAACGGGCGGACCCGAGCGATTGGATCGCTCGGGTCCGAGCCACAGGCACGGCGGGCAACGCACCTGTGGTCCGGCTGTCAAGGGTGAGACGGCAGCCAGAGCGGTCTTGGTGCATCAATGTCGCGAATTTCGCGTTGCATCAATGCGACCGCCAACCGTTAAATTAACGTCAAACTTAATATTGTCCAGTGAATCGTCGTAAATATTTTGAAAACTTAAGCATGGGTCAGTTGTTCGATCGAACCGATGAAGCCACCGATCAGCAAAATCGCGCTACAGGCGAGGCTGATGATAAATCCTGGCCCGCGCTTTTCGGCGTTGTCATAATAGGCAACCGAATAAACCACCCGGCCGACGACCCAGACTGCCCCCAGTACCGATCCCCAGAGCGGCGACAGCGTTAGGCAAAAAAGCCAGAGCGCCGGTAGGAAAATGATCAGTTGTTCCAGCATGTTCTGCTGCACCCGGAAGGCCCGTTCGAAATCCGGATTGCCGGTTACGGCCGGTGCCTTGATGCCGTATTTGCCGCGCGATTGGCCGACCTTCGCGAAGTTCCAGCAATAGACGAAGAGCGCAAGACAGGTGATCAGTTCGGGCAAGGCGTGTGTCATCATGGTGCCGGGGTTCCTTATATCATGTTGCCGCGAAGTGAATGGGCAGGATAAGTGCCGAGTATTGTCACCTCTTCCGTGAAGAAGCGCAATTCTTCCATGGCGAATTGCAGTCGGCGTTCAGCAGGATGCGCTTCGACATCGGCATAGAATTCGGTCGCGGTGAACCGCCCGCTGACCATATAGCTTTCCAGCTTGGTTATGTTGATTCCGTTGGTGGCAAAGCCGCCCAGTGCCTTGTACAGGGCCGCCGGAACGTTGCGCATGCGGAAGGTGAGGGTCGTGACGAATAGTCGGCCGTCGGCCGCCGGAATGTCCGGCCGGGACGACAGCACGACGAATCGCGTGGTGTTGTGCGCCGCATCTTCGATGTTCGAGCGCAGCGAGTGCAGTCCGTAGATCTGCCCGGCCAGTTTCGAGGCGATCACCGCGGTCGCCCGATCGCCGCTGGCCGCCAACTCGGCCGCAGCCCCGGCAGTATCGGCCGCGATGACCGGCATCAAGCCCAGATCGCGAATCAGATTGCGGCACTGACCCAGCGCGTGAACATGGCTGCGAATTATCCTGATTTCCGCGAGCGTCACGCCCGGCAGGGCCAGCAGATGATGGTTCACGGGGGCGAAATATTCGCCGACGATGTGAAGAGCGGAGCGCGGCAGCAGATGATGGACGTCGGCGACCCGGCCTGCGACCGAATTTTCGATCGGAATCACCGCGAATTCGGCTTTGCCGCGCGTGACCGCGCCAAGCGCGTCCTCGAAGGCATGGCAGGGCAGTGTCGGTCGATCGGCAAACAACGCGCGGCATGCCAGATCGGAATAGGCGCCGGACGCGCCCTGGAAGGCGATCGGAAGGGGGATGATTTCGCTCATCGGCGGCTCGCGGCGAGCATGCGGCGCGCGCGTTCGAGATCGGCCGGTGTATCGACACCCAACGGTTCGGTTGCGACCGCGGCGGCATCAATGCGCAAGCCGGCTTCGAGAGCGCGCAACTGCTCCAGCTTTTCGCGCTGCTCCAGTTCGCTCGGCGGCAGCGCCACGAATCGACAGAGTGCCGTGCGCCGATAGGCGTAAAGGCCGATATGGTGCAGCAGCGGCCCAGGCCCGGCCGGAACGTTCGCCCGGCTGAAATAGAGGCAGCGGCCGATGCCGGTGTGCGGCGACCACGACACGACCGCTTTGACGACGCTCGGTCCCGAATCGCGAATCGGATCGGCGATCGGGCAGACCAGCGTGGCGATGTCAGCCTCGGGCTCGAACCGCAGCGGGTCGAGAACGCGCCGGATGAGGCCGCCGCCCAGCGTCGGTAGATCGCCTTGAACATTGACGATGACGTCATGGTTGGCAGCCGGATCGATTCGCCCGATCGCCTCCCACACCCGGTCGGAGCCGGACGGGTGATCGGGATCGGTCAGCACGGCGTGGCCGCCCGCGGCTTCGATGGCGGCGGCGATCGCTCGGTCCCCACAGGCGACGACGACCGGGCCGATCTCGGCTTCGACCGCGCGGCGCCAGACATGCACGATCATCGGTACGCCGTGGATATCGGCGAGCGGCTTGTCCGGCAACCGGGTCGAGGCGAGCCGGGACGGGATAACCACCAGGGGATTCATCGAATGGGTCCTTGGATCATGGGCGTGCCTGTTGATTCTGCGCATTGGCCCGCGCGCGCGTAAACGCTATCTTGCGCGCGCCGGCTATCGACATTTTCCGTCCGGCATGATGAAACCTGCGTTCGCGTGTCGGGCGCGGGTCACCGTTTCCGATCCGTCCGGATGTCGATTGTCGGGCAGCCTGTCCGATCTTGCCGACAGCGTCCAGCAATCTCGGTGCGTCCAGCACTCGTCACTCCACAAGGGCTACAGAATGTCATCTCTCGAGGGCACCAAGATCCTAGCGGCCGGTCTCGTCGCGCTGATCGCCGGCATGGTCGCGAACTTGGTCGCGGAAGAACTCGTTCCGTCGACGAAGCTGGACAAGAACGCCTTCCCGATCGCCGGCGTCGGAAAAGGCCCGTCGGCCAAGGAAGCCGCCGCTCCGACCGGCGGCGGCAAGCCGGCGCCGCTGACGGCCGAAATGCTGGCCAAGGCCGATATCGCCGCGGGCGAGGCGATCGCCAAGAAATGCGCGACCTGCCACACCTTCGACAAGGGCGATGCGAATCGGATCGGCCCCAATCTCTACGGGGTGATCGACCGGCCGCGCGGCAGCATCGCCGGATTCGCCTATTCGGATGCGATGAAGAAGCTCGGTGGCACCTGGGCACCCCAGGAGATCGCCGCGTTCATCGCCGACCCCAAGATCTATCTGCCGGGGACCAAGATGACCTTTGCCGGCCTGCCGAAGCCGGAAGACCGGGCCAATGTGCTGGCTTTCCTCAATTCCAAGAGCGACAAGCCGGTCGATCTCGCGGCGACGCAGTAACGGCGATGGCAGCGCTTGATCCTGAGATCGATCTGGCGCTGTCGCTCGCCGATGCGGCCGGTGCCGTCATCCGCCGGCATTTCCGCCATCAGGTGACGGTGATCGACAAGGCGGATGCCTCGCCGGTGACGATCGCCGATCGCGATGCCGAGGCGGCGATGCGCACTCTCATCGCCGCCCGGTTTCCGCACCATGGCGTGGTCGGCGAGGAATACGGCGCCGAGCGGGCCGATGCCGAATTCGTTTGGGTGCTGGACCCAATCGACGGGACAAAATCCTTCATTTCCGGCGTGCCGTTGTTCGGGACACTGATCGCCCTGCTGCATCGCGGCCGGCCGGTGCTGGGCGTGCTCGATCAGCCGATCTCGGGCGAACGCTGGCTCGGCGTGGATGGGTGCCGCTCGCGGATGAACCGTGCCGAAATCCGCACCCGCGACTGTGCCGATCTGGCCGCGGCGACGATCTTCACCACCACGCCCGATATGTTCAAAGATACCGATGCCGAGGCTTTCGCGCTGATTCGGACGGCGGCCAAGCTGGTACGTTATGGGGCCGATTGCTATGCCTATGGGCTGTGCGCGCTGGGATTCGTCGATGCCGTGATCGAGGCCCAGCTAAAGCCCTATGATTTCTGCGCGCTCATCCCGATCATCGAGGGGGCGGGCGGAATCGTCACGGATTGGCAGGGTCGCCGGCCCGGTCTGGTCACCGACGGGCGGATTCTGGCCTGCGGCGACGCGCGGCTGCACCGGCAATTGCTGGCGCGGCTTGCCTGAGATGATCGTCGCCTTCACCTCGTCCTATGACAGTTTTCACTTGTGGGAACCGGCGCTCCGGCGTGCCATGCCCGAGATCGATCTGCGACCCGCACTCGAAATCGGCGATCCGGCCGAAATCGACGCCGCGATCGTCTGGCGCCCGCCGCCCGGCTGGCTCGCCGGCCTGCCGAATCTGAAGCTGATTCTGTCGCAGGGTGCCGGGGTCGATCATATCCTGAACGATCCGCTGCGGCCGCCGCACGTGCCGATCGTCCGGCTGGTCGATCCCTATATGACCAGCCTGATGGTCGAATATGTGACGTTCCAGGTGCTGCGGCTGCATCTGCGCGAGCCGGAATTCCGACGACAGCAGGGGCGGTGCGAGTGGCGCGAAGCGGGACCGCCCTTGGCGCGCGACCGCCGAGTCGGGATTCTGGGACTGGGCGAACTTGGCGCCGCTGTGGCGGCCGCGCTCGCGACCCTTGGCTTCGAGGTTGCCGGCTGGAGCCGCACTCCCAAAGATTTGCCCGGCATCGCCAGCTTCAGCGGCACCGAAGCGCTGGACGCGTTCCTGGCGCGAACCGAAATTCTGGTATGCCTGATGCCACTGACGGCGGCGACGCGCGGTATTCTCGGCCGCACGACATTCGATCGGTTGCCGCGGGGGGCCGGCGTGATCAATGCCGGGCGCGGCGGCCATCTGGTTGAGGCCGATCTGCTGGAAGCACTCGCGAGCGGCCAGATTGCCGACGCCGTGCTGGACGTGTTCGAAACCGAACCGCTGCCGCACGATCACGCGTTCTGGCACCATCCGCAGATCGTCGTGACACCGCACGTCGCCGCCCGCACCAACCCAACCACGGCGGCGCAAGCAATGGCGGCCAACCTGCGGCGGTTGGCGTCGGGGGAAGCGTTTCCAGATCGCGTCGATCCGGAAACCGGGTACTGAGGGGGCATTTGCTGGCGGCGGTTACACTGCCATCAGTCGGTTCGCTGCCCGCGTCACGGCCTTGAGCGAGGCCGCGACGATGTTCTTGTCGCGGCCGACACCGAACATGGTCCGGCCATCGTCGCGGCGCATTTCGACATAGGCGATAGCGGCAGCGGCGGCACCCTGGCCCAGCGCGTGCTCGTGATAATCGACGACTTCGAGGCCGACGCCGAGCGTGCCGGACAGGGCATCGACATAGGCGTCGATCGGCCCGCTGCCGTGGCCTTCGATCCGCTTCATTTCGTGCCCGACCCGGATCGTGGCATCGAGCAGCCGGCCGCGCGTGCGGTCGGGCAGCGAGTGGTAATCGATGAAGGTCACCGGGCCGGTTTCGGCCAGATATTCGACGATGAAGCAGTCCCAAATCCGCTCGGGCGTGAGTTCCGTGCCATCCTGATCGGCGATCTGCTGCACGATTCGGCTGAATTCGATCTGAAGCCGGCGCGGCAGAGCGATGCCGTAATCCTGCTCCAAAAGATAGGCGACGCCCCCCTTGCCCGATTGGCTGTTGATCCGGATCACGGCCTCATAGCTGCGGCCGATATCCTCGGGGTCGATCGGCAGATAGGGCACTTCCCAGATACCGGAATTGGCGGTACGCAGCGCCTTCAGTCCCTTGTTGATGGCGTCCTGGTGCGACCCGGAAAAGGCGGTGAAGACCAACTCACCGGCATAGGGATGGCGCGGATGCACCGGCAGGCGCGTGCAATATTCCGCGACCTTGACGACGCGGTCGATGTCGGAGAGATCGAGCCCCGGTGCCACGCCTTGGGTGAAGAGATTGAGCGCCAGCGTGACGATATCGACATTGCCGGTGCGCTCGCCATTGCCGAACAACGTGCCTTCGACGCGCTCGGCACCGGCCATGATCGCGAGTTCGGCGGCGGCCACGCCGGTGCCGCGATCGTTGTGCGGATGGATCGACAGGATCAGGCTGTCGCGGTCGCGGATATTGCGCGAGAACCATTCGATCTGGTCGGCATAGATATTGGGCGTCGCCATCTCGACCGTCGCAGGCAGATTGACAATCAGGCGGCGCTCCGGCGTCGGCCGGTACACATCGGCGACCGCCTCGCAGATTTCCTTGGCGAAACCGAGTTCGGTGCCGGTGAAGCTTTCGGGCGAATATTGATAGACGATCTCGGTTTCGTCGGTGATTTCCGCAGCGCATGCCTTGACGATGCGCGCACCGTTGGTCGCGATCTTGATGATGCCCCGCCGATCGAGCCCGAAGACCACCCGGCGCTGGAGCGTCGAGGTCGAATTGTAGAGATGTACGATCGCGCGCCTGGCACCCTTCAGGCTGTCGAAGGTCCGGCGGATCAGTTCGTCGCGTGCTTGGGTCAGCACCTGGATCGTCACATCGTCCGGAATCGCGCCGTCTTCAATGATCTCGCGCACGAAATCGAAATCGGTCTGCGATGCGGCGGGAAATCCGACCTCGATTTCCTTGAAGCCCAGGCGGATCAGCGCGTCATAGAGCCTGCGCTTGCGCTCCGGCCCCATCGGCTCGATCAGCGCCTGATTGCCGTCGCGCAGATCGACGCTGCACCAGATCGGCGGCTTCTCGATGGTCCGGCCGGGCCAGCGACGATCCGGGAGCGCGATCGGCTCGAACGGGCGGTATTTGGTCTGGGGATCGATCGGCATTACCGTCCTCCCGCCGGGCATTGCGACGGCCGAGGCGAACGGAATGAGGGTGCGTGTCGGGAAAAATTCATCATGGCAACTTCGACGGAATACACGGGAAACGAACCTACCTTACCCGGCACTGCTACAGCGCCGGGATCGTAAGAAGCAGTGCGATGATCCGGTCGAAGGTCGACATGCGATTGAGGCTATCGAGTCGATGGGGTACGGTCAAGCGACAGGAAAAAATCGACCGAAATGTCCGACGGGATACCAAAGCCGTGAATTGGGATCTGCTGGTGCTGTTCATCGTGACCGAAACGCTGCTGTGCCTGACGCCCGGCCCGGCGGTCCTGCTGATCTTGTCGCAGGCGCTGGGCGGTGGCGTGCGGGTTTCGTTTGCGGCAAGTCTTGGGATTCTGGCTGGCAACACGCTCTATTTTCTGCTGTCTGCGACATCGGTCGGGGCACTGCTGGTCGCCTCGCCGACGGTTTTCATGATGCTCAAATGGCTGGGGGCGGCCTATCTGATCTGGCTCGGCATCGGCGCCTTTCGCGGCACGTCGCCGGCCTTTTCGGTGCGGGCCGATGCTGGTGCGTCGCGCAGCATGCTTCGGCGCGTTTGGCAGGGGTTCCTCGTCCAGACGACCAACCCCAAGGCGCTGCTGTTCTTCACCGCCCTACTGCCCCAATTCATCGATCCGGCTCTGCCGGTGGCGTTTCAGGTCGCGGTGCTCGGGCTGGCCAGCATCGTTATCGAATTTTGCGTGCTGACCGGCTATGGCGTCCTCGCCGGGCGCGCCAGCCGGATCGCGACCCGGCCGCGCTTCGCAGCACTCACCGGCCGCCTGTCCGGTGGTGCGCTGATCGCCGCCGGGTGCGGTGTCGCCCTGTTGAAAGGCAATTAGCTACGGCACCATCCGGCGCAGCACGCCGTCGCGGATGACGAAGTGGTGGTGCAGGGCAGCACCGCTATGGAGCACGATGATCGCGTACACCACCCATTGCAGCGCGCTGTGAATATCCTCGGCCCAATCGGCCAGCGGCTTGTTTTCCGGCAGAGTCGGCAGATCGAACAGATAGAACACCGAGACGGCATGGCCGCTCGACGCTGAGTCGAGAAAGCCGGTCACCGGCATGATGAGGAGAAGCCCATAGAGCAGCCAGTGCGTCGCGGTTGCCGCCTGTTGCTGCCAGAGGGGAATGCTGTCCGGCGGCGGTGGGGCGCCGTGGCCGGCGCGCCAGAACAGGCGCACAATCGTGATGCCGAGAATGGTGACGCCGCAGGAACGGTGCAGAAAGAACAAGGCCGTATGGACCGCGCCTTTGGGGGTCAGATGAACGGCCCAGATCAGGCAGATCGCCGCGACGATGAAACCGGCGGTCAGCCAGTGCAAGGTAATCTGAACCGCGTCGTAGCGTTCGTTACGGTCGGTCAGCGAGACCATAATCACTCCTGAATTCGGGCGGGGACGGAACTTTAACCCGGCTCAGGCGATGTTTATTCCTTTGGCCGCGGCGGTACCGGACGCTATAGGCTTTCGGGCAAATCGGCCCCGTCTTTTTTCCCATCCCAGCTTCGAGGCAAGATGTCGCTGCTCCAAACCCTTCTGCTTGCGGTGATTCAGGGTATCACCGAACTGTTCCCGATCAGCAGCGTCGCCCATGCGGTGCTCACGCCCTGGGCCTTCGGCTGGGATCTCGGGCCGGAATTCCTCAAGGAGCATTTTCTGCCCTTCGTCGTGCTGCTGCATCTGGGCACGGCAGTGGCACTGCTGCTGTTTTTCTGGCGCGACTGGCTGGATTTCGCCCGCAGCGTGGGCAATCGTTCCGCCGGTTCGGCCCGCCGTGAATTGCTGCTCGTGATCATCGGCACGGTGCCGGCGGCGCTGATCGGTCTGGTGCTGGAAAAGAAGTTGCGGGCGCTGTTCCCCAGCGTCACCTCGGCCGCCTGCTTCCTGATCGTCAATGGCGTCATCCTGTATCTAGGCGAGCGGCTGCGCGGCCGGGGCGGCAAGCAACTCGGGCAACTGGGATTCGGTCAGGCATTGCTGATCGGGCTGGCCCAATCGCTGGCTCTGGTGCCCGGCTTCTCGCGCTCCGGCGCCAGCATCGTCGCTGGTTTCTGGTCCGGGCTGACGCATGAAGCATCGGCGCGCTATTCGATGCTGCTGGCGACGCCGATCATCGCCGGGGCGAGCCTGCTCGAAATCCCCAAGCTAGCGCGCAGTGCCGATTCGACCATGCTGGGCATCGCGGTGATCGGCGGCATCGTCTCCGGCATCGTCGCGTATTTCAGCGTCTGGATCTTGATGGGCTGGTTCAAACGCCGCGAAATCGATGCGATGCGACCCTTCGCGCTGTATTGCTGGGCGGTCGGCGCCTTGGTGCTGATCGTGCAATGGATCGGGTAATGTTACTCGTTTCTCCTTGAGTTCATGAATGTTGCGCGACGGTTTGATGGGGTTTGCGTGAAATCGTCGCGGATGTTCATCAAGCCGCTTTACCTGGAAACCGGTTTGAACCTATCGCTTGCTGGACGAGAGAGTTCTTTTTGCGAAAGGTCATGTTTCATGGCAGTGGCGCACGCGCAGACCGCGATTAAGAAGGCGGTCTACCGGCAGGTTCCCAGCAAGCGCCAAGCCTTGCTCGACCGGCTCTTCGCCCTGTGGTTCGCGCGTTTCGTCTACAATCAGATCTGGGAAGATCCGGTTGTCGATCTGGATGCGCTGGAGCTGGGGCCGGGCCATCGCGTCGTGACGATCGCGTCGGGCGGCTGCAACATCCTCAACTACCTGACGGCCGATCCGGCGGCGATCGATGCGGTCGATCTCAATCCGGCGCATATCGCGCTGACCCGGTTGAAGCTCGCTGCGATGCGCCATCTGCCGGGCTATGAGGCGTTCTTCCAGTTCTTCGGCATCGCCAAGAACAAGGAGAATGTCGAGCTTTATTGGAGCCGGCTGGCCGACCGGCTCGATCCGGCGACCCGGAAATTCTGGGAACACCGCTCGCTGCTCGGCCGGCCGCGCATCGATTTCTTCGCCAAGGGGCTCTACCGCAAGGCGCTGCTCGGCAAGTTCATCGGCTTCCTGCATGCCTTCGCCCGTCTGGCCGACCGCAAGCCGGCCAAGCTGCTGGCGGCGACGTCGCTCGACGAGCAGCGCCAGATCTACCGCCGCGAGATCGAGCCGCTGTTCGAGATGAAACTGGTGCGGCTCCTGTGTCGCCAGCCGGTCCTGCTCTACAGCCTGGGCATTCCGGCGGCGCAATTCGATCAGATGAAGCAGGATTCGGCGGGCGATCTGGCGACGCTCTATCAGGACCGTATCCGCCGCCTCGCCTGCGATTTCTCGCTGGACGAAAATTACTTCGCCTGGCAGGCGTTCGGCAGGCATTACGACGTCAAGCATCGCCGCGCCACGCCCGCCTACCTTCAGTCGGAGAATTTCCTGCCGATCCGCGAGCGACTGGATCGGGTGCGCACCCATACCATCTCGATGACCGAATATCTGGCCGGGCAGGAAGAATGCAGCGTCGATCGCTATGTCCTGCTCGATTCGGTCGATTGGATGGATGCGGCGATGCTGAGCGATCTGTGGCAGCAGATCCGCCGCACCGCGCGGCCCGGTGCGCGGGTGATCTTTCGCACGGCGGGTGCCCGCTCGCCGCTGGAGAACGATTTGGCGCCGGAATTGCTCGATGGCTGGCGCTATCATGAGGCGGCGTCGCGCCGCTATCTCGAACAAGATCGGTCGGCGATCTATGGTGGCTTCCATCTTTACGTCCGCACCGAATGAGGCTGGCGCGGCCGAGCAAGCCGCACGGCGCATGGACGCGATGTACCGCCATCAGCGGCA
>JAXDMU010000401.1:0-12966 GCA_034665905.1 Aliidongia sp.
CCCGCTACGGCACGCTGATCGCATGGGCCAAGCAAATGGGCCGCAACGATTGCGCCAAGATCCTTGAGCAGACGCTTCAGGAAGAGAAAGCGACCGATCAGAAGCTGACGGCGCTCGCTCAAAGCGACGTCAACCGAAACGCGGCCTAAAGGCCGCCCAAACTGGCGCTTTCAGACGCGGTGCGATCGGAAAGCGTGGTTTTCGCCGGTGCGAACCCGTGGGCGCGGTGCCGACCGCGTCCATGCGCTTGGTCAAGATGTGCAACCCTCCGACCCTGGATGGGGCGCATGAACCAGACCCTTTCGATCACCCCCGCGACGCCAGCAACCGTTCGATCACAAACCGCGGCACGCCCAGCCCGCGCAGGGCCGAGCGCACGACATTGTCGATCGAATGCTGGAGGTCGAACGCCCGTTCGCTGTCTTTGCCCTCGTAATGCGGCTGGTGCGCGTCGATCAGTGCGATGGCGTCGGTGCCGAGCTGTTCCTTGAGGTAATCGACGCTCGGCTGGACGTTCTCGATATAGAATTCATAGCGTTTCAGCAGCGATTGTTCGTCGTCATCGACCCGACCGCGCAAGCCCGCGCGGTGCAGCATCTCCTGCTTGCTGATGCTCAGATGCAGCACCTTGAGCATCGGCACGCCCAGGCCGCCCAGGGTTTCCAGCAGATGCGCCGCGGCCGCGCGCGTGCGCGGATACCCGTCGAGCAGAAACGGTTTCGCCGTCAGATCGGGTAGGCCCTCAAGATGGGCCGCGATAAAGGCTTGCGTCCAGCGGTTGGGCACGAGCAGCCCGTGGGTCGTGCAATATTCCAGCCAGTCGAGCTGGCTTGCCTGTCGCCAATCGACCGGGGTGCCGCGCTTTTCCGCCAGCAAGGCGGCAAGCGGCCCGGCTTGATGCTCGACCTTGAGCGCAAGGTCCGGCGTGGTGTCGCGGCATTCGAGGATCGGCACCCGGTCGCTGATCTCGTAGCGCGCTTCGAGCAAGGCGACGAAGGCCGGCTCGCGTGCGCGCTCATAAGTGCGGCGCAGAATGTCACCCATCGACAGCCAGCGGTCGCGGCCAATGTCGAGCAGGCTGCACAGCGCCTTGGCGACCTCGCCTTTGCCGCAGCTTGACGGGCCGGTCAGGATGATGGCACCCGGCCCGGCGATCTCGACATTGCGGATGATCAGGCGATGGCCCAGATCGGTGCCGGCGCCGTGCGGAGCGATCGGCGCCGTCACGCGGAAATCCCGCCCATGTCACAGACCAACGCCCATTCTTCGGGGCGCACCGGAATGACCGACAGACGTGACTGGCGGACCAGCAGGAAATCGGCCAGCCGCGGCTCGGCCTTGATCGCCTTCAGCGTCACCGGGCGGGCGAGCGGCCGGACCGGCTTGACATCGACCATGACGAACCGCCCGGTCGGGTCGCCGGCGTCGGGATAGGCTTCGCGGATGATCTCGCAGATACCGACGATCTCCAGCCCTTCATTGGAATGATAGAAAAAGGCCTGATCACCGAGCTTCATCGCACTCAGATTGTTGCGGGCCTGATAGCTGCGCACGCCGTCCCAGCCATTGCGGCCGTCGGCCACCAATTGCGCCCACGAAAATTTGTAGGGTTCGGATTTCATCAGCCAGAAAGCCATGATTCACGCCTCCTTGGCGCCGAGGCCGCGCAACTGGTTCACCTTATGTCTCCTGAAGCTCGTGATAAACGATAATCAACCGGTCGGCGCCTCGACGGTAAAGGGCCGGCCGAGCAAGCCGGCAATCGCCGTGTCGATAGCAGCACCGTGATGAAGAATGGCGTCGGTCGCCGCCACGATCGGCATGTCAATGCCGAGGCGCCGGGCGAGATCGGCGACCGCGGCCGCCGTCGCCACCCCTTCGGCGATCGAGCGGCGGGTGCCCAGAATGTCCGCCAGACTCTGCCCGGCCCCCAGCGCGGCGCCCAGCGAGCAATTGCGCGACTGCATCGCGGTGCAAGTCAGCGTCAGATCGCCCAGCCCGGACAGCCCCATCAACGTCGAGGCCCGCCCGCCCTTGGCGACGGCCAGCCGGACCATCTCGGCCAGGCCGCGCGTGATGAGGGCGGCGCGCGCATTGTCGCCCAGGCCGCGGCCGGTGACGATCCCGCAGGCGATCGCCAGCACATTCTTGACCGCGCCGCCGATCTCGCAGCCGATCGGATCGTCGCCCAGATAGGGCCGGAAACTGGCGGTGCCGATCGCCGCGACCAGAGCGCGGCCGAGCGCCGGGTCCGTTGTTGCCAGCGTGACCGCGGTCGGCAGCCCGCGCGCAACCTCGATGGCGAAGGTCGGGCCGGACAGCACGGCGCGCGGATGGCGCGGCAGAATCTCGGCAACGATCTCGCCCATGGTGGCGCCGCTGCCGCATTCGATGCCCTTGGTCGCGATCACGACCGGCGTGGTTTCCGGCAAAAGCGGTCTAAGGGATCGGGCGACGCCGCGCAGGAATTGCGCCGGCACGACCAGCAGCATGGCATCGCATGCGGCGGCCTGCGCCAGATCGCCGGTCGCGGTGATTGCCGGGTCGAGGGCGATGCCGGGCAGGAATGGCACATTCTCGTGGCGCTCGTTGATCGCGGCGACGGTGTCCGCCTCGCGCGCCCAGATCCGCACCTCGGCGCCGGCCCGCCGGATCGTCGCGGCGAGTGCGGTGCCCCAGGCGCCGCCGCCGATGATCGCGACGTTCTTGAGCCGGCTCATGCCTTGACCCCGGCGAAGGCGGCCTTGGGCGCCTCGGCATCGAGCGGCCAGCGCGGCCGTGCGGGGAAATCGAGGCCGTCGCTCAGGCCCAGCCGCAAGCGCTCCAGCCCGGCCCAGGCGACCATGGCACCATTGTCGGTGCAAAGACGCGGCGGCGGCACCGCCAGTGATAGGCCATGTTGCCGCGCGACCGCGTCGAGGGCGGTGCGGATCGCACTATTGGCCGCAACCCCGCCGGCCACGACCAGATGCCGTCCGTCCGGGCAGCATTCGCGAAACAAGGCGGCGGCCCGCCCGGTGCGGTCGGCCAGCGTCTCGGCCACAGCACGCTGGAACGAGGCGGCGAGATCGGCCTTGGCCTGAGCGTCGCCCGGCGGCAGCGCCTCGGCGGCGAGACGCACGGCCGTCTTCAGGCCGGAGAACGAGAAATCGCAGCCTGGCCGCCCCAGCATCGGGCGGGGCAGATCGAAGCGCCGCGGATCGCCGGTGCGGGCCGCTTCCTCGACCGCCGGGCCGCCGGGATAACCCAGCCCCATCAGTTTGGCGCTTTTGTCGAACGCCTCGCCCACGGCATCGTCGATCGTCGTGCCGAGCCGCCGGTAGCGACCGACGCCCTCGACGATCAGCAGCTGGCAATGCCCGCCGGAAATCAGCAGCAGTAGATAGGGAAACGGCACATCGCCGGTCAGCCGGACGGTCAGTGCGTGGGCTTCCAGATGATTGACCGCGATGAAGGGCAGGCCGCGGACCAGGGCGATCGCCTTGGCCGTGGTGACGCCGACCATAACGCCGCCGATCAGGCCCGGCCCGGCTGTCGCGGCAATGCCGTCAAGATCGCCCAGCTCGAGTCCGGCCTCATCCAGTGTGCGCCGGATGACGCCGTCCAGATGATCGAGATGCGCCCGCGCCGCGATCTCGGGCACGACGCCGCCATAAGGGCGATGCTCGGCCAGTTGCGCATGGATGCAATGGCCCAGAATCCGCGCGCCGGGCCGGTCGGTGACAATGGCGGCCGCGGTCTCGTCGCAGCTGGTTTCGATGCCGAGGATGTTCATGGGACGGATATATATCGCCAATCGGCGCGGACGGTTATCTAATTGGACGGGCCCGCGCTGCAACAGGGTTTTTCGTTACACATGTCCGCCGAATCGGCGAGGCAGGACTTTCCGCTCAGGAATTCGGTCGGCCTGTAATTGTGGGATGGCGTCGTGATCCGCCACGGGCTCGTTCGGCTTGGCGCGGTCGAGGATCGAGATCGACAAGGCATCCTCCGCGCCGGCCTCGGGCCGCAGGGCCAGACCGGTTTTCAGCACGATGATCGAAAAGATGTTCCAGCCGAAAACGGAGGCGCTGAGCATGAAGCTCTCAGTCAGGTTCGCCGCCAGGAGTTGGACGGAAATGATGACCAGCAAGGCCCCCAAATCGTTCCGCCTGAGAATGAGGACGAAACCCCGCCGCAACGACCAGGCACCGATGGCGACCAGGGCGATCAGACCGGTTACGCCAAGGCTGAGGGCAAGTTCGAGGAAGCCGTTATGGGCATTTGGTGCGTTCCAGCGGATCTGATTCAGGATATAGCTCGCGTCCCGCCCGTCCGGCGTCCAGAACGCCATATAGCCCCAACCGACCAGCGGCCTTTCCGCGATCGCATCCATGACATAGGGCCACAGATCGGTTCGTCCGGTCAGTGATGTATCCCGATCGAACAATTGAAGCAGCGCCGGCAGGTCGCCCGCCAATACCCCACCGATCAGCATCATGACGGCAACCACCATGATGGCGCAAATCCCGGCACCGACCGTGCCGCGCCGAAATAAAACATAAAAGCCGGAGAGGGAAATCGCCATGAAGCAGGCGAGCAGCGAGCTTGCCGATTGGGCCAGTGCGACCAAAAGAACGCACAGCAGGGTTTTAATCACATTGGCAGAGGTCAGCCGTCTCGTCCGGACCATCAGCGCCATTTCGACGAAGACGCCGACCGACATGACGTGGCCCAGCACGTTTTTTTGCGGAAACACCCCGCGCCAATCCCCAACCAGACCTTGAGTCGATTCGCGACCGATCGAGGGCAGCGCCAGGGCGACCACGATCGATGCGGCGGCGGTCAGCAGAATTGTCCAGGACAGAAGCCGCAGCAGCCGGTCGACGCCGAGAGCTGTGGCGACATACAGATCGAACCCGCAGACGCCGACCGTAAGCAAGCTGCGCTTCAAGGTCAGCAGCGGTTCGACCGACCACACAGCCGAAACCGTGATCAGCAGCGGCAGGATGAAATAAATCAAATTCGGCTGGGCGGTTCGCACGATGGCGCGCCAATGCCTGGGCGCGAAGACCACGGTACCGAGCAGCAAAAGTGCAAAGGCGATCATGTGCCGCGCATCGCCGCTATCGGCCGGGGGCGCCTGATCGGGGCTGCTCGCCGCCATCCCGATGAAAGCGCCTTGCAGCACCAGGAACGCAAAGCCGAGAAACAGCCTTTCGATCCAATGCGGCCGCGGCTCCGATGTGGCGACAGGGGGAATTTGCCGGGCAGCCGTAGGTCGAATCCGCGGCGGCGCTTCGACCGATACAATCACATTCCGCATGAAATTTCTCAGGACGCGACGGGACGGGAAGTGGACGCGGCAGAATCGACCCGCAGCAAGGCTCTGGGCCGAAACCGTCGAAGGGTATCATGGAGCCATTGCGGTGTTCCCCACACCGTCAGAAAAATGACGAGTTGCAAGATGGTCGGCTGCCCTTCGTTGAAGGCGCGATCGAGCAGCAGAAAAAACTCGCGCCAGCCGCCATAGCGTTTTGCCTGGCGGGCGATGACCGTGAGGCAGAAGCCGCTGAAGGCGCGCTCGGTAATGAGTCCGCGCATTCCACGCGCCCAGCGCAGTGAGCTTTCCAGACGGCTGCTCGCGGACAGCGACGGGCGGTTCTCCTCGGCATAATGGCGCACGAGAATTTCGGGCGCGGTCAGAAGAACGGCATCGAAACGTTTGATGGCGATGAGCACAAATTCCCAGTCGTCATGCTGATTATCCGACGGAAAGCTAATTTTGCGGAACAATGCCCTCGGAATCATCAGAGACGAGGTCTGGATGAAACTGTGACCGCCGAATAGCTGCTGGCGGTCGAACAGCCACTCGTCGAACGGCCGCTTATTGTCGTAGATGTTACGGGGCCGGACGGAAATGCCGTTCGGAGTCACAAACGCGCTACGGCAGCTCAGCAGCACGAGGCCGTTCGGCGGGATCGGCAGCGCCATTTGGCGCTCGATCTTGGTCGGCAGCCATTCATCATCATCGTCAAGAAAAGCAATCCATTCGCCTGTGGCATGGCCGGCACCGATATTCCGAGTTGGCCCGCTGCCCAGGGAGACGGGATTCACGTAGACGCGAAGTCGCTGGTCGGTAATCGGCGTCAAACGTGTGATGGTTTCAGAGTCCTCACCATCCATCACGACGATGACTTCAAGATCGTTAACCGTTTGATCGAGGACACTTGCAATGGCGCGCATCAGAAGCGTTGGGCGACCTTTGGTAGCGATGATCACCGATATCAGCGGCATTGTTTTTCTCCTTCAAAACACCTTGCCTTGCCCCGGATGATATAGCCGACAAAGGCACACGAGCCCGACTTTTTAAATGTACGGGATATGGAACCAACGTCTTACGGCTGTCGTTTTTAGGGCAGATCCGCTAAGGCGCTCCCTGGTACCAACGCGGATTAGTCGAATCCGTTCACGGCCAACTTTTCGGTGTGAGGCAGAAAATGACGGCTCGCGAAATAATTTCTTTGCTGTTCCGCTACCGGCGCTGGTTGCTGGTTTGCCTCCTCCTGCCGCTGATCGTTGCCGGCGTTGGCTATTCGACTGCAACGCCGCATTTCAAGGCGACGGCACGCCTGCTGCTGGCGTCGAGCCACGATCAGGGATCGCGCAACAGCCTCAATGCCCAATCCTCGGCGGACACCCAGACGACCAAACAGGAAGCGATCAATTCGGAATTGGAGATTTTGACGGGCACCGATCTCGAAATGGCCGCCATCAAGCAATTCGGTCTGGATCGGCTGTTTCCCGGCAAGGATTTCGCCGGCCCGGACGGCGTCGTTCAATGGGACGCCGCACGCCGCGCGTTCAACCGTTCGCTCAGCGCCAAGGTCGTGAAAAATTCGGAAGTGATCGAAGTGTCCTTCGAGGCGCTCGATCCCGCGTTGGCCCGCGACGTCCTTAGCTGGTACATCGCGGCTTATCAGCAAAAACATGTCGAAGTTTTCGCTGTGCCGATGGCCGCTTTCCTGAATGACGAACTTGAAGGGCTCGACAAGCATCTGAACGGCGTCGAAAAGGAACTGGCGGATTATCGCGTCGAACATTCGCTTTACGGCAAGGAAGACGATCGCCGGCAATTGCTGGACCGTCGCAGCACGCTGGAAACCGCTTCGGCGCAGATTCGCAGCCACGCGGTCGAGTTGCAGGCTCGCCTCGGCGAATTGAAGACGGCACTGGCCACCACGCCACAGACGATGAAAACCTATTCGGAAAGCGAGCAGTCGGATGCGCTGACCAAGGCCGAATCGCAGATGCTCGATCTGCAAGTGCAGGAAAAGGAACTCACCCAGCGCTACAAGGACGACAGCGTCCCGGTTCAAACTGTGCGCGATCAGATCGCCGCGGTGCGGAATTTCCTGGATGGCCGGGCCTCGCAATTCGTCGGCCGGGTGCGGACGGGCCGCAACCCGCTTTATGACGAGCTTCTGACCGAAATCGCCCGTGCGAAGGTCGAACTCGGGC
Source organism: Aliidongia sp. (assembly GCA_034665905.1). Taxonomy (GTDB): domain Bacteria; phylum Pseudomonadota; class Alphaproteobacteria; order ATCC43930; family CGMCC-115725; genus JAXDMU01. The sequence goes on from JAXDMU010000401.1 coordinate 7,501, forward strand.
CGGCGCAGGCGCGCGCCGCTGAACTGGACGACGAGGTGGCGAAGATCGATCAGCAGCTCAACGGCATGGAACAGGCCCAGGTGCATGTCGATCAACTACTGCGCGACCGCGATACCACGGCCGAGAGCCTCAAGCTCTATCGCGAACGCCAGCAGCAGGCACAATTGCAGGAAGCGATGGACCAGCAGCGTATCGTCAGCATCCGGCAGATCGAAATGCCGACGACGACCCAGAGCGGCCCCATGCTGCTGTTCTATCTCGGCGCCGGTCTCGGACTCGGCTTCTTCGCCGCTGCCACGGCGCTCGCCATCATCTTCGGCACGGGTAGCACGCATATCGTCCCGGAAAGCCTGGAAAGGGCGCTGAAGATGCCGGTCTTCGTCAGTCTTCCTCATCGTCAACTCTGACCCGTCGGTTCGTATCGCACTCACTTTCCTGCTTCCGCGCGGCCTCAACCCAAAGGTTCTGGACGCGCGCTTCTCCAAAAAAGGGCAGACACCCGAGGTTTCGCCTCGGATCGTCCGTCGGTTGCTTCCCATTTCTTCTCTGGCGTCGGGATGACCATGATGAAAATCATTGATCTGGGCATGACAAAGCAAGCCCTGGGCGCCGCATCTTTGGCGGCTCTGGCCGTGGCGCTGGCGGCATGCGAACCCAATCTGGGCGTGCCCCCAAGCGGGCTTACCGCGGTAAATTTCGTCGAGCCGACGACGGCCCCGCAGGCTTACATCCTGCAACCTGGTGACAATATCGAAATCAAATTCGCCTATGTCGCCGATCTCAATCAGGCACAGATCATCCGCCCGGACGGCAAGATCGCCTTGCCGCTGGTCCATGATGTCGTGGCGGCCGGTCTGACGCCGACGGTTCTGCAAGATACCTTGCTGCAAAAATATCAGGATACCGCCCTGAAGTCGCCCGAGCTGGTGGTTATCGTCCGCGAGTATAATTCACGTAAAATCTATATCGGTGGCGAAGTCGGGCAGCCCGGCACTCAGCCGCTGCTGACCCCGACGACAATTCTGCAAGCGATCCTCCAAGCCAATGGCTTCAAGAACACGGCGCGCGCCAACGAAGTGCTGTTGATTCGGCAACACGCTGGCGGCGGTTATGAATGGCAAATCCTGAATATGGAAAAGGCGCTGGCCGGCGAAGATTTCACGTCAAATATCGCGCTTGCACCGCGCGACGTCATTTATGTTCCCCGCAGCGACATTGCCAATATCGATCTGTTCGTTGATCAATATATGCGGCAGATCCTGCCGATCGCACCGGGCGTCAGCCTACCGCCTCCATAAGGGCGCCACCATGCCGGTTTCATCGTTGCCCCCGATCCTGATCATCACGGCGGGTGGGCTTGAACATGGCGGCGGCATCGGCCGAATGGTCGGCTATCTGGCGCAAGAATGGGGTCTCGATCCCCTGGCGCCCGATTTCGAAATCCTCGATCCGCGCGGCCCAGGCCCGTTACGGCTCTGGCCGCGCAATTTCCTGGCGACGCTGGCAACGATCCGGCGGCGGCGCGAGCGATCGCTCGCCTATATCCATGTCGCCGGACGCGGCAGTTCCTTGCGCAAATTTCTGCTGACCGCATTCTGCCGCGCACTGAAGATACCGGTACTACTTCACCTCCATGATTATGATTACGAGCAATTCTGTCGATCGCTGCCGATCCCGCTACTGGCATTGGTTCGCTGGATGTTTCGAACCGCCGACCATGTCATCGTGCTCGGCCGCGATGCGCGGCGGACGGTTGTCGATCTGCTGGGCGTTCCGGGCGACCGGGTGTCCATTCTGCCCAATGCCGTGCCTGCGCCCGCCATCTTGCCGGCGCGGCCGTCGTCATCCGTCGAGATCCTTTTTCTGGGACAGCTCAGTCAGCGCAAAGGCGTACATGACCTGATCGAGGCGCTCGACCGGCCGAATTTGCGCGCTTTGCCGTGGCGCGCGACCATCGCCGGCGGCGGTCCTTACCAGGAATATTTTGTGCGCCAACTGGCGGCCACGGCTGTTGCGGGTCGGGTTTCGCTGCCCGGGTGGGTCGATCGACCTGCGATCGCCACGCTGCTGAACCGGGCCGATATCCTGGTTCTGCCGTCCTATGCCGAAGGCATGGCGATGTCGGTGCTCGAAGGCATGGCGCACGGGCTGTGCATCGTCTGCACACCGGTCGGCGCGCTTGGCGACGTCATTGAGCCGGAGCGATCCGGCCTGCTCGTCGAACCCGGCGCGGTTTCGCAGTTGGCCGACGCCTTAGAACGCGCGGTCGCCGATGGCGATCTTCGCGCCCGGCTGGGGGCCGGTGCTGCGGAACGGTTCCGCGCCGGCTTCGATGTGGCTGGCTATCCCGCCCGCCTGCTGCCGATCATTCGGCAGGCGATCGACCGGCGACCGGACGCTGCGGCCCGCATCGCCCTTTCTCTCGACGGTTAGCGGCGTGCGATGATCGGCATGAAGCCCGGCCAGAAAGCGCCAGGCTTCGGCCGGGGCGAAAATTCCCACCAGCGTCACATAGATCAGAAAGCCGATAACAATGAGCGCGACCAGCGCCACATGGCTGCCGGTGATCGGTGCCAGCAGCGGGCTGAGCGCTGTGACGACCAGCGCCATTGCCGCGGCGAGGCCGAACAGCGGGCCGATCGCCTTGCCCATTGCCAGCGCCGGAATGCCGCACACGCGCGACACTAGCGTCGCCGGATAGGGCATCAGCAGGAACATCCGGATCACCATGACCAGACAGACTGCATTGAGGCCGAACGGAACGGACGCCAGCACGCAGAGCGCATTGGATACGCTCTGAACCAGGGAAATCCGCGCTTCTTTTTGCGGAAAATTCAACGCCATCAGGACGCTGCTCGCGGCATAGAATACGACCAGCGGCGGCACGGTCAGGAACATCAGTTGAGCCGCCTCGATGCCGGTCTGCCAGCGCGCATCGAGCCAGACGGAAAACAGCAGCGGGATCGTTGCCGCGGCCCCCAGGCTCATCGGAAAGCTGATCAGGGCAACATCGCGCAGCAGCCGGTAAAAGGCGTGGCACAAGGCTTCCTCGCCCCGGCGATATTGGCGCAAATAGATGCGCGCCACCACCACCCGTGGTGAAATCGCGATCTGCGCCAGCGTGTCAGGAAAGCGGGTGGCGAGCGAAAACAGGCCGAGATCGACCGGCCCCAAAAAATAACCGATAATGATCCGCGGTAGCTGTCCGCCCAGAAAGATCATGCTCCGCGATACCAGAACATGGCCGGCGTACGCCCGCAGATCGTGGAAATGCCGCCAGGACCAATTGAGCCCGGCGCCGGCGGATTTGCCCACGGTTACCCAAAGGATCGCCGCCTCCGCAAGACGCTGAATCATGATCTGCGCGACCAATGCCCAGACACCCGCACCGCCCAGTGCCAGCGTCACGCCGCCGATTCCGCCTATGGCGAGGCCCAGCGTCGATCGGATGGCGAGCGGGCGGAAGTCCATTCGGCGTTTCAGCACGGCCTGCGGTGCGGCGGTCAGGGCCGAAATCGCCGGCAGCGCCGAAAGCACCTGGAAAAGGCTGGTGAGTTCCGGGTCTTCGAACAATTGCCCGAACAGCGGGGCCAGGAGGAAAACCCCGATCCCGGCCAGGATCGATACCGCCAGATTACACGTCGTCGCGGTTTCCAGATGCAGCCGCTCCAGCCGATCCATCCCGATCAGCGCCTCGGCCGCCGCCTCGACCGTCACGAACTCGCAAAAGCCGATGAAGACCATCACGATGGCGAACAGCCCGTAAGGGCGGGGCCCCAGGATCGGCGCCAGGATCGCAAACAGCAGCAGCCAAACCGCCTGTTGCGACAGCTTTTCAACGGTAATCCACAAACTCGGCGACATCAGTTTCGGCCCTTTAATTCATGCTAGAGCGTGATCGTCGGAGGTTCGATCAACCGAAGGCGTGAATCACGCGGAAAAACAAAGAGCTAGAGCGGGAGTCGTGAGCGAAAGCGAACGCATCCCGCTCTAGTGCAACACGCTTCGCGGTCAGTCGATCGGAAATTTTTCCAATCCGAGTTGCTGGCGGGCCAGCAGATAGAGAAATTGCGGAATGACGCGCCGGTAGCGCGGCCACAGCCGCTTCGGCTCCGTTGCCAGCCGGAACAGCCATTCGAAGCCCGAGCGGCGAATGAATTTCGGCGCCTGGGGCTTGTTGCCCGAATGGAAGTCGAAAGCGGCGCCGATCCCCAGCAGGATCGGCGCGTTCAGGCGAGGCCGAAATTTCGCCATCCAATGTTCCTGTTTGGGCGTGCTGAGGCCGACCCAGACGAAATCCGGGTGGGCGTCGTTAATGATGCGGACGATCTCGTCATCCTCGTCAGCACCGGTCGGGCGAAACGGCGGCATATGGGTGCCGGCAATGTGCAGACCCGGAAAATGCTCGGTCATCCGGCGCGCCAGCCCGTTGGCCACGCCGGGGCCGCCGCCGATGAAGAAGTGCCGGTAGCGCCGTGCGATCGAATGGGCGCAGGTTGCGACCAGCAAATCGGGGCCATAGACCCGATCGACCGCGTCGCGCCCTTTTTCGAACTGCGCCAGCCGGACCAGCGGCATCCCGTCCGGCGTCACCATGCCGGCGTTGTTGTGGATGCGGCGGAACGTCTCGCTCCACCGGCTTTGCATGATGGCATGGACATCGGCGACGCAAACATAGTGTCTGGCCCCGGCCACGATCCATCGGTCGAATTGGGCAAGTGCGCCGGAGAGCGTGACCGCGCTCACCCCCACCCCCAGAATATTGACACGGTCGGTCCAGCGTTCGGCGGCCGGGACAGCTTCGCGCGCTGCGGCTTCGGTGATCGTACTCATGGCCGCTCCAATGCAGAAATGATCAGATCGAGGCAATATTGATTTTAACCATTCTTGGAAGACGGCAGTATGATTGTCTTTCCATAGAGTAATCTGATGTCGGAGATGATTCGGTTTCGGCTCATGATTTTGGAAATCATCGACGGCGCAATATCGGGGCCATAGGCGACCAGGCAGATCTTCCAAAGCGTGTCGCCCGGCACGACCATATAGGTGACGTCATGAAGCACGGCGCCGCCTGGCTCAAGTGGTGCTTCGAGTGATGCGGTTTCCCGGGCGGGCGCCGGGGCGCGAACCGGCGGCCATGGCGGCGGGGACAGAACCTCCGGCCAGGCAGCCGGCAGCGCGGCAGGTCGTGCCGGCTCCTTGCTCGGCGGCGGAACCGGCGGGGTCGCACTCGTTGGCACGGGCGATGTCGGCACATCCGGTAACACCGCGCGCTGTGCGGTCGGTGATAAGGGTTCTTGGCCGGGCGCGGATGGGGCCGAGGCCAGGATCGTCGGCACGGGCGCCAGCACGTCGGGCAATATCGCCCGCGGTGCCGGCGATGGCTCGGATTGTCTGACAACGGTGAACGTTTCCTCGACCGCCGCGACCTGCGAGCGGGTACTTACGAGATCCGGTGTCGCAGGG
>JAXDMU010000402.1:0-3475 GCA_034665905.1 Aliidongia sp.
TCCTGTCGCAATACAATCAACTGATCGACGAAGGTTTCGACCGGATGAGGGCCGTGATCCGCACCGGCGAACTCCAGTTGCGGCCGGTGCTGATGACTTGCATCGTCGCCGGCGTCGGCTTGTTGCCGGCGGCGATGTCAGCGGGAATAGGATCGCAGGTGCAAAAGCCGCTGGCCGTGGTGGTGGTCACCGGCATGATGCTGGCGCCGCTCGTCATTCTCGTGACGCTGCCGGTGCTGATTTCGTTGTTCTCGCAGCGAGCGCGATAGCGCCTGCGCCAGATCATGATCCGATTGGATTGAATCGGGTCATGATCTCATCTCTTTGTTTGCTTTAACGCGGCCCCTTCGGGTCCGGACCTTGCTCTAAAATCCGTAAAGCCGCGCCGGATTGTCGACCAGAATCTTTTTTCGAATGGCCGCATCCGGCGCCCACACCGGGAGCTGATTGAGCAACCGGCCGTCGTCGATCTGGAACAGCGGCGTAACGTCGCTTGGCTTCTTCCCCGGCGGCGTCACGTCGGTCGGCTTCTTCCCTGGCGGGGTCACCGAGTCCGGATGCGGCCAATCGGTACCCCAGATGATGCGTTCGGAATTGGCCGCAATCAACGCGCGAGCGAGCGGGACCGCGTCGGCATAGTCGGCCCCGAGTTTCGAGGCGCGGTAGGCGCCGGAGATTTTGACATAGGCCTTGCCGGTCCGCACCAACTCCAGCAGGTCGGCGAAGCCCGGCTGGTCCAGACCCAGTTCGGCCTCGGCGCCGCCGAAATGGTCGAACACGGCAGGCACCGGGGAAGCGGCGACGAGATCCTTGATCGCCGAAACGATCGGCGCACTGGTGAAAAGCTGGATATGCCAATTACGATTCTTGACGCGTTCGACTGCGTTTTGAAAGCGCTGTCGAGCCACCGTCGGATCGCTGATGCCGGCGTTTGCCAGATTGATCCGAATGCCGCGGATGCCCGCTTGGCCCATGGCATCGAGATCGCTTTCCGACGTCTTGTCGTCGATCACGGCGATGCCGCGCGCGGTCGCGCCGCGGGCCTTCATGCCGAACAGCGTTGCCGAATTGTCCGGGCCATAGACGCTCGGCGTGACGATCACGACGCGGTCGATGTGCAGGGCCTTGTGCAAAGCCGTCATTTCCTCGGGCGATGCCGGCTCCGGGGTATATGCGCGCCCGGCGAAGAACGGGAATTTCGCGGGGTCGCCGTGAATGTGGGTGTGACAATCACAGGTGCCGGCGGGGATATCGAAATTCACCGGGGTCGACGGCTGGGCCGCAGCCGCGAAGGCAGTTCGGTTATGCATGGTCGCTCCGGCCGCAATGGTGGCAAGCATCATACCGCGTCTGGTGAGCATGGGTCGTCTCCTCTCTTTTCTATTTTTTTTAATTTTCTATTTTTATTCGAATTCTACTCCGCGGGCTGCACTGAATTCGCGCGCGCGATGGCCTTTGGATCGCCCGCCGCACGCGCGGCAAAGAATGTGATCACCGCGCACATCAGCGAGCAGGCGGCGAGGAAATACAGGCCCGCCTCGAACGAGCCGGTGGAATCCTTGATCCAGCCGACGATGAAGGGACCGAAATAGCCGCCGAGATTGCCGGTGGCATTGATCATCGCGATCGCGCCCGCCGCCGCCGTGCCAGTGAGGAAAAGCGAAGGCATCGGCCAGAACGCGGCGCGCGAGCCATAAATACCGACGGTCGCGGCCGACATCCCGAGCAGCGCCCAATACGATGCGCCGGACCAGGCGGCGAAGGCGAGGCCGAGCGCGCCGACGATCGATGCGGCGATAAGATGCCAGCGGCGTTCCTTGTTGCGGTCGGACGACCAGCCCCATGCGATCAGACCGATGGTGCCGATGATGTAGGGTATCGAGGACACCAAGCCGGTCATCGTGTTGGTGAGGCCGATGCCCTTGATGATTTGCGGCATGGAGAAAACGACGCCGTAATTCGCGGTGACGCTCATCAGATAAATCGCCGACAGCGCCAGCACGCGGGGATCGCCGAGGGCGCGAAACAGCGTCAGGTGGCCCGCGCTCTCGACCTGGCGATTTTCTCCATCAATCCGTGCTTGCAGCCAGGTTTTTTCCTCGGGGGAGAGCCAGTTCGCAAGTGCCGGGCGATCCGTCATGGCCTTGAGCACGACGAAGCCGAGCAGGACCGCGGGCAGCGCCTCGATGATGAAAATCCACTGCCAGCCCTTGATGCCGAGCAGGCCGTCCATCCCAAGAATGGCGCCGGACGCAATCGATGCGGCCGCGTTGGCGAGCGGTTGCGCGATGAACAGGGTCGAGATCACCCGGCCGCGATATTCGGACGGAAACCAGTAGGTGAAGTACAGGATCATGCCGGGGAAGAAGCCGGCCTCCGCGGCGCCGAGCAGGAAGCGGACGATCAGGAAGCTTGTGGTCCCCGTGACGAAGGCAGTGAGGCCGGAGATAATGCCCCAGGTGATCATGATGCGTGCGATCCAGATCCGTGCCCCGACCTTTTCCAGGATCAGGTTGCTCGGAATCTCGAACAGGAAATAGCTGAAGAAGAAAATTCCAGCGCCCCAGCCATAGATATAGGCGGAAAAGCCGAGCTCCTTGTTCATGGTCAGCGCGGCGAAGGATATGTTGCTGCGGTCGATATAGGCGATGGTGTAGGCCAATGCGACGAGAGGCAGCAGGCGCCAGGATACTTTTGCAATCGTTCGGCGTTCGATTGTCTGCAGATCTTGCGGCATGGTCATGAGTTTCGTTTCTTCCCAAAATCGTCTACCAGCGCGCTTCTATTCACGCCTGTTGGTTGCCGTCAACGTGAACTTTTCTATGCTCTTTCGCAAGTCCGATTCGGCGGGCGTGGACGAGGTCAGTATTGCCGCCCATCTCGGTCCGGACGCCTGTTCAAACAGGTTTGAAGCATTGGAGCGCTGGAAGGCGTTCAAATGCTAGTTGACATTGGGAGCGAACAGCTTGGCATCGTCTTCCAGCAGCAATCTGTCCTGCACCAGTTGCCGCGCAGCTTTCGTAATGGCTTCAGCGCGGTCGCCCTCGTTCGGGTAACGCTCAACCATCGACAGGCGTGGGTCGTTGTTCTTCAACCGCTCTTCGCGCGTCGCCGCGAATGAAATCATGGCACCGTTGTTGTCGCACAACTCGCCTTCGCCAAAACCGGCCTTGCGCAGGTTCCAGCCGGTGTGGGTTGCGGCCGGGGCTTCCAGCGTCGGCAGCCGCACCCCCGCAATGTCGCGGCCATCGGCATCGGTCTTCGGCACGAACACTGGATAGGCCGCGCCTTTCGATGGTGGCATCTCTTCGGATTGGATGACGGTAGGTTGCGCCATGCGTCGGGTATAGGCGAAGCCGGGAATGTGGGGAAAGCCGACATCGTCGATCGCAGGCGATACCAGCGTCCCGTCGGCCCGGCCGGGATAGCGGCTGGCCGGAGGCAGCGTACCCTCGCTGATCCAGCCATCGAGTGC
>JAXDMU010000403.1:0-3947 GCA_034665905.1 Aliidongia sp.
GGCAAGCAAAACATCGTTCCGGATTTCGAACTGCAATTCGGGCCGATTCGCGAAGTCCGCTTCAAGACCAATCCCGATGGCACGCCCGATAACGGTGTCCATCAGCTCTGGTCGATCCGTGGCATCAACTCCGACCCGACGATTCCGGATTGCAATATCGAGCAGCCCGATTTTGCCGCTCAGGAAGCCGCCGGCAACGTCGCTTTCCGCATTCCGCTCCAGATGTTCGGCCTGGGCCTGGTCGAGTCGATCCAGGACCGTGAAATCACTGGCCACTTCGCCGATTCGGCGTCGATGCGTGCCAAGCTTGGCATCGGCGGCCATGCCAACCTCAGCGGCAACGACAGCACGATCATGCGTTTTGGCTGGAAGGCCCAGAACAAGTCGATCACCGTCTTCGCCGGCGAGGCCTACAACGTCGAAATGGGCGTGACCAGCGAGCTGTTCCCGCAAACGACCGAAGAAAACCCGGAATGCAACGGCCCGAACAAGCCGCTGCCGAACGACGTCGTGCGCGTTCAGCCGACGGACCTGTCCACCGATGGCGGCCCGGTCAATCAGTCGTTCTTCAACCCACTCCACATCATGCCCGACTGGATGCAGTTCCAGTTGCTGATGCGCTTCATGGATGCCCCGCAGCCTGATCCGCATCCGAGCGCCAGTGCGCAGCGTGGCAAGGTCGTCTTCCAGACCCTCGGTTGCGCCCTCTGCCATACGCCGCAGATGCAGACCGCGCCGGTCATGAACAGCAACGTGCTCCAGGATCGTCCGGTCAACCTCTACTCCGACCTGTTGGTTCATCACATGGGCCCGGGCCTGGCCGATGGAATCTCGCAAGGTTCCGCCGGTGGTGACGAGTTCCGTACCGCCCTCCTCTGGGGTGTTGGGCAGCGCATCTTCTTCATGTCTCAGGGTCAGACCTCGGACATGGTGCAGGCGATCCAGCTCCACGCCTCGAAGGGTAACAAGAGCTTCCCGGACTCCGAAGCCAATGGCGTAATTGCCAACTTCAACAAGGCTTCGAAGACCGATCAGCAGGCGGTTGTCGACTTCCTCCGCTCGCTCTAAGATCGTTACAAGGGATCGCCCGGTCTCCGGACGATCCCAACCAAAGCGGCCCGGCCAGCTTCTCTGCTGGCCGGGCCGTACTTTTTCCGTCTGCCTTTGAGAGAGATGCTCTTGAGCGGGCGCCCGCCCGCCCGACCGAGAGTCGGGTTATTTGACCGTGCGCAAATAGGCGATGATATCCGTGCGTTCGCGGGCACCATTGAATTCCACGTCGGGCATTTTCACGCCCTTCACGATATCCTGCGGTTCGTCCATAAATTCATTGATCTTGCTGATCGTCCAGGTCAGGCTGGCCGCCTTGAGTGCCTTGGAATATTTGTATCCCTCGACGCTTCCGCTGCGACGGTCGATGATGCCGAACAAATTGGGGCCGTGCTTGTTGTTACCCGGCTCAATGGAGTGGCAAGCCCCGCATTTCACGGCATACAGCTTTTCGCCATTGACCGGGTCTCCGCCGCCGGCAAGCGCGGGCAGGACGAACAGCGCGGCGAGGGCCGGCGTGGTGATCAGCACGGAACGGATGGACATAATGCGCTTTCCTTAGAGTGATGCCCCTCACTCTACTGCGCGGTTACGAATGCCGCTACCTGGGCAATTTCCAACGGCGTCAGATTCTTGGAATTGTCATGCATCATCTCATTGGCCCGGGAATTCGAGACAAAGGCCGCGAGTTGTCCCTCGATATAATTGCGATACTGCCCGGCCAGACGCGGAATTTGGCCGTTACCGGTCGCCTTGTCGCCATGGCACGCAGAACAGGCCGGCACCTGACGATCGGTGATGCCCTGAGCAAAGATCCGAGCGCCGGCCGCCGTTTCGGCTGGATCACCGGCGGTGCCGGTTGCCGGTGGCATGGCTGAGTACGAGGCGGCCAGACCGTCGATCGTTTCGTCGCTGAGCTTTGCCGCCATGCCCCACATATAGGTATGAGCATGCGGATCGGCGCGGGTCTTGTCGCGAAACGACTTGAGTTGAACCACGATATAATCCGCCTGCTGCCCGGCCAAACGCGGGAAGGTGGGCGAGACGCCCAGACCGTCGGCCCCGTGACAGGAGGCGCAGACATGCTGCGTCGCCGCCACGTCTTGCTCGACCGTTGCTTTGCCGGAGCCGGCGCAGCCGGCAAGGGCGATGGCCAACACGGCTACGGCCGTTGCCGCGATCAAGGTTGCCGTCGATTGCTTAAATTCATCGATCATTTTTCTCTCCAGCGGTCAATCAAAAGGCAAACCACGCGAAGGAAAACAGAGTATTGTTGTCATGCCCATTGCGTCCGGCGCCGTCGAAATTTGTCGTACCGCCATTGAACTCTGTATATAGAACGTACTGAAGGCCGATCTTCATATTAAGCCAGGGCCAGAAACTGGGGCCGCCGTGATTAAACGGCAGGTAATCCGCCTCGGCAATCCAGCCGGCACTGTTTGGACTGTTGCTGGCCGACGCTGCTCCGTAGAGCAAAGGGTCGCCATTTCCCTTGATGTTGAAATACCCGACCGTACCGCCATAGGTTTGATCGTAGTAATAGGTCGATTTGATGTGAAGGCTTTGCAAATGGTCACGACCATTTGTCGTGTTGCCGATCGCCTGACTTGCAGTCAGCGTTTGGTTTTCGGCGATGAAACTGGCCTGGAGCGAAACGGAGTTGAGTTCGGCCAGATATTGGTACTGGGTATCGACGCCGATATCGACGGCGTGATCGGTGCCAAAACCGGTGACGCGTCCGGGATTGAGTGTCGCCGCCAGTCCGAACGTGCCGACTTCAAACGAATTGGCGCCCCATTTTGGCTCGATCGCGAGCCGCCAATAGGGGGCGAGCCCCTTGATCGCCGTCGTCCCGGCCGGCGGCACGCCGAGTGCGCTGTCAACACCCTTGGTGAGCGTCGAATAAGCGCCGAATTCCGCGTACACAAGATTGCCCCAGTAGCCATAGGCGGTACTGCCGATCACCTGTTGGGCGAACCCGCCCTCGATCAGCGTCCCGGCCTGCGGTGTCGGTGCCACCCCCGACGAGACGAAGGGAAAACTCCAGGCCGGCGTGGAATTCCAGACATCGGTGACGGTCGGGTTGTTGTTGAGCGTCACGCCGAGGACCGTATCCTTGTCCAAAAACCGGGTCGTACCGGCATAACGGATATCCAGGTTGTCCCAGGTGAAATTGCGCCCGACATTGTCATAGGTGCCCTGGATGAAGGCGCCCATGTTGGTCGTGATGGCGCCGCCATAGAACAGGCTGGCCGCATCCCAGCTGAAATTATTGTTCGGCCCATAATGTGGTGCCGCCCCGCCGGGCTGGCCGACCTGAGTGTGCGTGTCGGACGTCACCACCATCATCGCCAGCGGCGGCAAATCGGATTGCCCGCCGCCGAAGGTATAGCCGTTCAGTTTGAACAGGCGCCCATACGGCGTCAGTTCGGGAAAGCCATTGTGACACGCGGCACATTCCTGGCCGGTCTGACGCGCGTAACTGGGCAAGGCCAAGGCCGCACGACTGCCGAGCAGCAGCACGACCAGCGAAGGCAGTAACCTTCGAGTGAGGACGGAATGCATGATGGAATCCCCCGCCAACGACATAGGCTGTCAAGCCACGGACGAACGACAAGAGGCTAACACGCGAATTGATGAGAACGTTGATTCAGATCAACGGGGGCGTGATTTCGGGATTTACGGCGACCCGACGATCCAGTCGGCGAGGCTGTTGACGCCAAACCCCAGCATCAGATCGAGTGCCACAAGGGCGGCCGCCCGTCCGGCACCGATGCCGAGAATCGCCTCGGCCAGAAAGGCCTCCAGCACGATGAAGTAAATTTCCGCCGCCACGCGCATCACGGTGAACAGGCCGGTGCCGCCCCAGGTCAGGCACAGCAGCGTGACGAAGGCGA
>JAXDMU010000404.1:0-15750 GCA_034665905.1 Aliidongia sp.
ACGGCCGGCGACATTGACCTCGTGCTCAACCTGGCCGCCACCTATGTCGAACAGAATCGGCAGGACGATAAAAAGCGCGCGCTGCTGCGTGGCCGCACCATCGTCAATCTGTTCTTCGAGAACTCGACCCGCACGCGCACCAGCTTCGAACTGGCCGGCAAGCGGCTCGGGGCCGACGTCATCAACATGTCGGTCGATGGCACCTCGGTCAAAAAGGGCGAGACGCTGCTCGACACGGCGACGACGCTGAACGCCATGCATTTGGACGCGCTGGTCGTGCGCCACCCGGAAAGCGGCGCCGTGCGGCTGCTGGCCGACAAGGTCAATTGCGCGGTCATCAATGGCGGCGACGGCACGCACGAACACCCGACTCAGGCGCTGCTCGACGCGCTTACCATCCGCCGCCGCAAGGGCTCGCTCGGCGGCCTGATCGTGGCGATCTGCGGCGATATTTTGCACAGCCGGGTCGCGCGCTCCAACATCGCGCTGCTCAACATCATGGGCGCTCGCGTGCGCGTCGTCGCGCCGCGCACGCTGCTGCCGGCGGGGATCGAGCGTCTGGGCGTCGAGGTGTTCCACGACATGAAGCGGGGCCTCGCCGATGCCGATATCGTCATGATGCTGCGCTTGCAGAGCGAGCGGATGAATGGCAATTTCCTGCCGTCGACCCGCGAATATTTTCACTATTACGGCCTCGACGCCGAGAAGATGGCGCGCTCCAAGCCCGATGCACTGATCATGCATCCGGGACCGATCAACCGCGGCGTCGAAATCGACAGCGCCGTGGCCGACGATCTGGGCCGCAGCCTGATCCGCGAACAGGTCGAGATGGGCGTCGCCGTGCGGATGGCGTGCCTCGACCTGCTGCTGAATGTCTCCGACCGGGGGAATGGCTGATGCCCTCGACCTTGCTGAAAAATGCCCGTCTGCTCGATCCCTGGACCAATCTCGACCAGCCGGGCGATCTGCTCGCGATCGATGGATGCATCGCGGCGCTGGGCGCCGACGCCGCTCCGGCGGCACCGGCCGATGCCGTCATCATCGATTGCGCGGGGCATTGCCTGGCGCCGGGTCTGGTCGATATGCGCGTCGCCTTGCGCGAACCGGGCCATGAATATGTCGAGAGCCTGGCGATTTCCAGCCAGGCTGCGGCGGCCGGCGGCATTACTTCGCTGGTCGGCCTGCCCGAGACCGAGCCGGTGCTCGATGATGTGGCGCTGGTCGAATTCATCACGCGGCGGGCGGCCAAGGCCGGGTTGGTCAATATCTATGCCTTCGCGGCGGCGACCAAAGGGCTGCGCGGCCGGGAACTGACCGAGATGGGGCTGATGGCGGCGGCCGGCGCGCTGGGCTTCACCGATGGCGGGCGCGCTATCGCCGATGCGCTGGTCATGCGGCGGGCACTCGCCTATGCGCGCACCTTCGATCTGCTGATCGTGCAGCACCCGGAAGAGCCGAGCCTTGCGGTCGGCGGGGCCGCGACCGAGGGCGAGATCGCGACACGGCTCGGCCTGCCCGGCATCGCGCCGGCCGCCGAACTCATCATGATTGACCGCGACCTGCGTTTGGTCGAAATCACCGGCGCGCGCTATCACGCGGCCCATATCTCGACCGCGGGTGCGGTCGACGCGATCCGCCGGGCCAAGCGCCTCGGCTTGCCGGTGACCTGCGACACCGCACCGCCCTATTTCGCGCTCAATGAAACGGCGATCGGCGACTATCGTACCTTCGCCAAGCTGTCGCCGCCGCTGCGCGGCGAATCCGATCGGCTGGCGATTGTCGAGGGTATCCGCGACGGCACGATCGACGCCATCGCCTCCGACCACACACCGCAGGATGAGGACGCCAAGCGCCAGCCCTATGCCGCGGCCGCGTGCGGCATGATCGGTCTGGAGACGCTGTTGCCGCTGACGCTGGCGCTCTATCACAACACCGGCCTGCCGCTGCTCAAGGTACTGCGCAAGCTGACGCAGGGGCCGGCCGACATATTGCGGCTGCCGGTCGGGCGACTGGCGGTGGGTGCTGCGGCCGATCTGGTGCAGTTCGATCTCGACCGGCCCTGGCGCATCGACGCCAAAAGCTTCAAATCCAAGGCGCGCAACACGCTCTTCGATGGTCATCCGGTCCAGGGCAAGGTGCTGCGCACCTTCGTTGCCGGCCGTCTGGCTTTCGCTGCGGACGCCGGCTGACCGCCATGGGCAATACCCTTCCGATCCTCGTGCTTTGCGCGGTGCTGGCGTATTTGCTCGGCTCGATTCCGTTCGGCCCGGTCCTGACGCGGCTGTTCGGTGCCGGCGATCTGCGCAAGATCGGCTCCGGCAATATCGGCGCGACCAATGTTCTGCGCACCGGCCGGCGCGGCTTGGCCGCGGCCACGCTGGTGCTTGATGGCGGCAAGGGTGCGCTTGCGGTGGTGCTCGCCGGTCATTTCGGTCCCGATACGGCGATCATCGCCGCAGGGTTTTCGGTGGTCGGTCATCTGTTTCCGGTGTGGCTGCGCTTCCGGGGCGGCAAGGGGGTCGCCACGACGCTGGGCGTATTGCTGGCACTGACGCCGCTCGCCGGGATCGGTGCCTGCGCGGTCTGGCTGCTGGTGGCGGCGCTCGGCCGCTACTCGTCGCTGGCGGCGCTGGTTGCCATCGGCACCAGCCCGGTCGCGGTCTGGTTTCTGTACGACCCGGCGCGCGCGATCCTGGCGCTGGTGCTGGCGTTGCTGGTTTTCCTCCGTCATCGCGAAAACATCGAGCGGCTGGCCGCCGGTACCGAAAGCACGATCCAGCTCGGCCGGCGCGTGGACGGCTGAGCCGGTCGGCCCGTGACGAATTCCACCACGCTCAATCCGCAGGAACGGCTCGACTGGTTGCGGCTGATCCGCACCGACCGCGTCGGGCCGGTGACGTTCTACAATCTCTTGCAGCGCTTCGGTTCGGCCGCAGCGGCGCTTGCGGCATTGCCCGATCTGGCGCGCCAGGGGGGCCGGAGCGATTTTAAGCCCTGGCCGCGGGCCGAGGCCGAGCGTGAGATGGCCGCGGCGGCGCGCGTCGGCGCACGGCTGATCGCCTGGGGCGAGGCTGAATATCCGCCGCTGCTGGCCGCCCTCGAAGACGCGCCGCCGGTAATCACGCTGCTTGGTGACGCGGGGTTGCCGGCCCGCCGCACGATCGCCATGGTCGGTGCGCGCAACGCCTCGGCGGCGGGGCAGCGTTTTGCGCGCGAACTGGCCTGGGATCTCGGGCGCAACGGCCTGGTCGTGGCGTCGGGGCTGGCGCGCGGTATCGATGCCGCCGCCCATGGTGGTGCGCTCGACAGCGGCACGGTTGCGGTCGTGGCCGGCGGTGCCGATATCGTCTATCCCGAGGAAAACCGCCGCCTGCACGACGAGATCGCGGCGCGCGGGGTGATTATCGCCGAACTGCCGGTCGGTACCGTGCCGCAGGCCCGGCATTTCCCGCGCCGCAACCGCATCATCTCCGGCCTGTCGGTCGGCGTCATCGTGGTCGAGGCGGCGCTCAAATCCGGCTCGCTCATCACCGCCCGCTTCGCCGCCGAACAAGGGCGCGAGGTGTTTGCTGTGCCGGGCTCGCCGCTCGATCCGCGTTGCCGCGGCGCCAACGATCTGATCCGCAACGGTGCCACCCTGGTCGAAAATGTCGATGATGTTCTGGGTGCGCTCGGCCCACAGGGTAGTACCGGATTCGCCGAAGACCGCCGTCGCTTTGGCCCTGTCGCGGCCGGGCCTGGGGAACCGAGCGACGCCGAAATGGCGGATGCCCGCCACCAGATCCTGTCGCTGCTCGGGCCGACCGCCGTGACCATGGACGAACTCCGGCGCGGTTGCGGTGTCACGCCGGCGCTGATGGCGACCGTTTTGCTCGAACTCGAACTGGCCGGACGGATCGAACGCCATCCGGGCGGAGGTCTCTCGCTGAGTTGACAAGGTAAAATACAGACCGCGGGGTTGGCGCCATCCGTATTCCCCTGAACCACGGGGCTTGGCCGGGCGTTGACCCCTTCACAAAAAGGTTTAGAGCCGGACGCCGATTTATCTGTCTTTATCGGCGACAAGGGTTTCAATCGAGTCCCAGTGACAATCGGCCGGGGAGCACCGAATGGCAAGATTTGCCAAAAATGATATCATGTCCGTGATCGCACAAGAGCCACGCCATGATCTCGGCGAGAGTCTCGGCCCCGACCTGCGTGTCGGGGAACTGCTGGATGCATCGGGTCTGAACGAGCTGGCGTTGAGCTATGGAACGGTCGCAGGCGATGTGACGCTGCGTCGGGCCATCGCCGATCATCATAGTGCCCGCGAAGATGATGTCGTCGTCACGGTCGGCGCCATGCACGCCCTGTTCTTGATTGCTTTCGTATTGTGCGACCGGGGTGACGAGGCCGTGGTGACGGCGCCGCTCTTTCCCTTGGCGCGCACGGCGCTTGAGGCCGTCGGCGCGCGGTTGCGCACTCTGCCGCTTTCGTTCGATCGCCGCTATCAGCCGGATTTGGCCGATCTGTTGCCGCTGCTGACGCCGCGGACCCGTCTGGTCAGCCTGGCCTCGCCGCAAAACCCGTCCGGAATCGCAATTCCCGCCGCGACGTTGCGTGCGATCATTGATTTGATGGAGGAGCATTGCCCGGATGCTTATCTTCTGGTGGATGAGACCTATCGCGCGGCGGTCTACGGTAATGACGCCGTGGCCGACAGCGCCGTGGGCCACAGCCGGAAAATCATTTCCACCGGATCGCTTTCCAAGAGCCATGGTGCGCCCGGTTTGCGTCTGGGCTGGGCAATCACGCGCGCTCCGGCGCTCCGCGCGCAACTGATGGCGGCCAAATTCAGCACGGTGCTGTCATGCTCCCGTATCGACGAAACCCTTGGATTGAAGGTGCTGGAACAAAGCGGGCGCATCATCGGCGAGCGACGCCGGCATCTGGCGTCCGGTCTTGAGACGGTCGCCGGCTGGATCGGGCGCAATGCCGAGTGCGTCGAGTGGCATCGGCCTGATGCTGGCGCCCTCTGCGCCGTGCGCTTGAAGCGGGCCGTTTTCGACGATGCTGCGGTGGACCGGTTTCACGAGGAACTGGAGAGACAGGGCGTCA
This sequence comes from Aliidongia sp., assembly GCA_034665905.1. Taxonomy (GTDB): domain Bacteria; phylum Pseudomonadota; class Alphaproteobacteria; order ATCC43930; family CGMCC-115725; genus JAXDMU01. The sequence goes on from JAXDMU010000404.1 coordinate 5,098, forward strand.
AGGTTACGCTCGGTAGCTGGTTCGGTGACGAGGCGCGGGTATTTCGGCTCGGGTTCGGACTCCTTTCGCCAACGGATCTCGACGTGGCCCTCGCCGCGCTATCGCTCGCGTTGGGCCGGACAGTCTGCGGGAATCATGTCGTCCCGGCGGCCGACGAAGGCCCCGACGACCCCCTTGCGCGGCGGGCTGAGGCATTGAACTGCCATCCTCAATGATGAGGACCGTATGCATTTCGCCGGTGCCGGGATATCACCTCTGTTGGATCGCATCGCGGTAACCGTTGACGAACGGCTTCGCGAGTGCCACTTCTCGCCTTCCGTCGCGGCGACGATGCCGATCAAGCGTCGCCGAACCGGCCGCGGAGTGTCGAATATACCGGCGAAGCGGTCGTCCAAAACTAACGGCCCGGCTCGGGCCACGGATGAAGGGTTGTCCCCCCGCTCATGAACGTCGTTGTCGTGGAGTCGCCCGCAAAGGCGAAAACCATCAATAAATATCTGGGCAGCGACTACATCGTGCTGGCCAGCTATGGGCACGTCCGCGACCTGCCGGCGAAAGACGGTTCGGTTCGCCCGGACGATGATTTCGCCATGGATTGGGAGGTCGATGACCGCGCCGAGAAACGGCTGCGCGAGATCGTCCAGGCGATGAAGGGGGCCACCACCCTTTATCTCGCGACCGATCCGGATCGCGAGGGCGAGGCGATCTCGTGGCATGTCCGCGAGGTGCTGAAGCAGCGCAAGGCACTGAAGGACATTCCGGTCAAGCGCGTTGTGTTCAATGAAGTGACCAAATCGGCGGTGCTCGACGCTTTCGAGAATGCACGCGAGCTGAATGACGAGTTGGTCGATGCCTATATGGCTCGGCGCGCGCTCGATTATCTCGTGGGCTTCACGCTGTCGCCGGTGCTCTGGCGCAAGCTGCCGGGCAGCCGCTCGGCTGGCCGTGTCCAATCGGTTGCCCTCAAGCTGATCTGCGAGCGCGAGAGCGAGATCGAGGTGTTTCGCCCGCGGGAATATTGGAGCGTCGAAAGCACCTTCCGCACTGCCGAGCGGGCGAGCTTCAGCGCGCGCCTCACCCATGTTGACGGCAAGAAGCTCGAACGCTTCGATCTGCCCGACGAGAAATCGGCCAAAGGTGCCGTGGCGGCGATCGAGGCCGAGCCCGGTTGGCTCGTCTATCGCGTCGAAAATCGCCAGGTCCGGCGCAACCCGCCGCCACCCTTCACCACCTCGACCTTGCAGCAGGAAGCCTCGCGCAAGCTGGGTTTCGGCACGTCGCGCACCATGCAGATCGCCCAGCGCCTGTACGAAGGTATCAATCTCGGCGGCGAGACGGTCGGTCTCATCACCTACATGCGTACCGACGGTGTCTCGCTTTCGTCCGAGGCGGTCGGTGCCGCGCGCGCGCTGATCGAACGCGATTACGGCCCGAACTACCGGCCGGATCAGCCGCGTTACTACAAGACCGTGGCCAAGAATGCCCAGGAAGCGCATGAGGCAATCCGGCCGACCGACGCGTTTCGCCGGCCGGGCGACGTGGCGCATTTCCTCGATTCGGATCAGCTTCGACTTTACGAGTTGATCTGGAAGCGCACCATGGCCTGCCAGATGGAGTCGGCCGTGCTCGATCAGGCGACGATCGACATCAACGGTGTCGCCGGGCGTGCCAGCTTTCGCGCGACCGGCTCGGTCATCCGCTTCGACGGCTTCCTCAAGCTTTATCAGGAAGGCCGCGACGATGACGCCGAGGACGAGGAGTCGCGCCGCCTGCCCGCCCTGAAGGCGCAGGACGGCCTCGACCGGCTTGATGTCCGGCCCGACCAGCATTTTACCGAACCGCCGCCGCGCTACACCGAAGCGAGCCTGGTCAAGCGTCTGGAAGAACTCGGCATTGGCCGACCCTCGACTTATGCCTCGATCATCCAGGTGCTGATGGATCGGGAATATGTCACGCTGGAAAAGAAGCGCTTCGAGCCGCAGGATCGCGGGCGGCTGGTCACGGCCTTTCTGCAACGCTTCTTCGAGCGCTATGTCGAATATTCCTTTACGGCCGATCTGGAAAATCGGCTCGACGAGATTTCCGATGGAAAGATCGAATGGAAGGACGTGCTGCGGCAGTTCTGGACCGACTTCAACCTCGCGATCGGCGGCACCAAGGAACTGACGATCACCCAGGTGCTGACCGCACTCGACGAATCGCTCGGGCCGCATTTCTTTCCCGAGGACGGCACGGGCCGCGACGTCCGGCTCTGCCCGGTCTGCCATCAGGGGCGGCTCAGCCTCAAGCTCGGCAAGTTCGGTGCCTTCATCGGCTGCGCCAATTATCCGGAATGCCGCTTTACCCGGCCGCTCGGTGTCGAGACCGGTGCCCAGGGCGAGGGGGGAGCGGAGGCAGATGCCGGGCCGCGCGCGCTGGGGGTGGATCCGGAGACGCAGAAGCCGGTCACCGTACGCAACGGCCCCTATGGCCCGTATATTCAGTTAGGCGAAGCGGCGGAGGGCGAAAAACCCAAGCGCGTCTCGCTGCCCAAGCATTTGAAGCCGCAAGATCTGACACTGGAAACCGCGCTGGCGTGGCTGGCGTTGCCGCGCGACATTGGCATTCATCCCGAAAGTGGCGACAAGATCAGCGCCGGCATCGGCCGTTTCGGTCCGTATCTGAAACATGGCAAGGCATTCAAATCGCTCACCCCCGATGATGATGTGCTGACCATCGGCATCAACCGGGCGGTCAGCCTGCTGGCCGAACCGTCAAAAGGCGGGCGGGGGGCGCCGACCGTGTTGCGGACGGTCGGACCCCACCCGGCAGATGCCGCATCGATCGAACTCTACAAGGGAAGGTTCGGTCCCTATCTCAGCCATGGCGGGGTCAACGCCACCTTGCCGCGCGGTACCGAGCCCGAGGCAGTGACCGTTGAGGATGCGGTCAAGCTGCTCGATGCGCAGAAGGCCAAGGGCAAACCGGCCCGCGGCAAAGCACCGGCGCGCAAGGCTAAGACCGCGGCCGCTCCGGAGAAAAAGGTCCCGGCGCGCAAGGCGGCGGCTTCCGACTCGGCCACGGCGACCAAAAAGACCGTGGCGAAAAAGCCGGCAGCGAAGAAAAAAGCCGCATCGGCCGAACCAGACGCGCCGGTAAAGAAGACGGCGGCCGTCCGGCGCGCGCCGGCCTCGTGATCAAGCCGCGCCGTCCCAACGGGCTGCCGAGCCGGCAGGAGATCATCGAATTCATCGCGGCCAGCCCGAGCCCGATCGGCAAGCGCGAAATCGCCAAGGCTTTCAAGGTCCGCCCGGCCGACCGGGTGGCGCTGAAGGGGTTGCTGAAGGATATCGAACGCGCCGGGCCGGTCGAGCGAGCGGGCCGGCGACTTGCGCCCACCGGGGCGTTGCCGGAAATTGCTGTGGTCGAGCTTTTCGCGTTGGACGAGGGCGGCGACGCGCTGTGCCGCCTGCTCGGTGCCGATCCGGCCGATCCGCAGGCGCCGCGCATACGGCTCGCGGGCGGTACCGCATCACTTGGTCTGAACGAACGCGGCGTGGTACGGCTCCGACGCCTTGATGATGGCAGCTATGCCGCGGCGCTGATCCGCAAGTTGACGGCCGAGGGCGAGCGCGTGCTAGGCGTCTTCAACGCCGGCAATGATGGCGGCGGCACGGTGACGCCGACCGACCGCAAGAACAAGGCGACCTATCGCGTGCGCCCGGCCGAGGCGCTGAAGGCGCAGGATGGCGAACTGGTCCTTGCCGCCGCCTTGCCGCTGCCGCGCCTCGGCCTGCCGCATGTCCAGATCGTCGAACGGCTGGGACGCCTCGGCGATCCGCGCTCGATCAGCCTGGTGGCGATCCATACCCACGGCATCCCGACCGAATTCTCCGAGGCCGCCCTCGCCGAGGCCGAGGCGGCGCGGCCGGTGACACTCGATCGGCGCACCGATCTGCGCGCCATCCCGCTCGTCACGATAGACGGCGCCGACGCGCGCGATTTTGACGATGCGGTCTGGGCCGAACCGGACGGCGATGGCTGGCACATCCTGGTCGCGATCGCCGATGTCAGCTGGTATGTCCGCCCCGGCAGCGCGCTCGATCGCGCGGCGCAGGAGCGCGGCAATTCGGTCTATTTCCCCGACCGGGTCGTGCCGATGCTGCCCGAGGCGCTGTCCAACGAGTTGTGCTCGCTCAAGCCCGAAGTCGAGCGCGCCTGCCTCGCGATCCATCTGTGGCTCGACGCGGCCGGCAACGTCACGCGCCATCAGACGGTGCGTGGTCTGATGCGCTCGGCCGCGCGCCTGACCTATGAAGAAGTCCAGGTCGCGATGGACGGCCCGCCCGGTGCCTTGCGCGACACGATCCTCGCCCCGCTTTATGGCGCCTATCAGGCGCTCGATCAGGCGCGTCGGCGGCGCGGCACGCTGGAACTTGATCTGCCGGAGCGTCGGGTCGTGCTGGGCGAGGACGGTGCGGTGCTGCGCATCGAGCGGCGCCAGCGGCTCGACAGCCACAAGCTGATCGAGGAATTCATGATCGCGGCCAATGTAGCCGCCGCCGAGGCGCTGGAGCAGACCAAGCGGCCCTGCATGTACCGGGTCCATGACGCGCCCGATCCGGCCAAGCTCGCGGCTTTGCAGGATTTTCTCGATTCTCTGGGCATTCACGGATTGAAGCTGTCGAAAGGCCAGGTGATCAAGCCGCATCATTTCGGCAAGATCCTGGCCGAAGCCGCCGGACGGCCCGAAGCGCCGCTGGTCAATGATCTGGTGCTGCGCTCGCAGGCTCAGGCGGTCTATTCGCCGGAAAATCTCGGTCATTTCGGTCTGGCGCTCAGGCGCTACGCCCATTTCACCTCGCCGATCCGGCGCTATGCCGATCTGCTGGTGCATCGGGCGCTGGTCGCCGGGCTGAAGCTGGGCGAGGGTGCGCTTGACCCGGTCGAGCCCGAGGCATTTGCCGAGCTGGGCGCCCATATCTCACGCACCGAGCGGCGCGCGGCCTTGGCCGAGCGCAGCACGATCGATCGCTACACCACCGCCTTCATGGCGACTCATGTCGGTGCCAGCTTTGCCGGCCGGATCAGCGGCGTCGCCCGTTTCGGCCTGTTCGTGACGCTGGACGAGACCGGGGCCGACGGGCTAGTGCCGATCTCGTCCCTGCCGGCGGATTATTATCATCACCATGCCGAAGGACATTGTCTGATCGGCGAGCGTTCGCGGCGCAGCTTCACGCTGGGCGATCGGGTCGAGGTCAAGCTGATCGAGGCCGACCCGATCGTCGGGGGCATGGTCTTCGCGCTGATCGAGGCCGATGGCAACGTCGCCAAGGGGCGCGGTGCGCCAAGACGCGGGGGCGCGTCGTTCCAGCGCGGCCGGCGGAGATCGGCTTGACCGCGTCGTGATCGGCGCCACGTCGGCGCGCTCAAGGGTTGGGCAATGATGACACAGGGCGCGACAATAAAAGGCTGGAGCGCGCGCATCCGGCTCGGTTACAGTCCGGCCCGATCAGTGTCTTCGGGGTGGGGGATCAATTTTGTTAAGACAAGTCTTGTGCGGCGCGCTGGCGGCATCGCTCGCGTTGACGCCGGTGATTGCCGATGCCGGCTGTTTCACCGATGCGGAATGGAAAGCCGCTCACGTCAAGGCGCTTCAGCTCGACTTGCAGGTCGCGGCGTTGGAATGCGCCAATGTCGAGGGTGCAAGTTATACCAATGAATACAATTCGTTCATCGCCCGCTTCAACGACCGTCTGGCGGTCGAAGGCAAGATTCTTCGGGCGCATTTTCAGCGGGTCTATGGCAGCGCGTCGGGCAAGGAACTGGATATTTTCGTGACCAAGGTCGCGAACGACGCGTCCGGTCGCAGCATGCAGGACATGTCGTTCTGCGCCAATTCCGGCAACGTCTTCAAGGAAGCGCTGGCGATCGAAAAACCGGCGCTGGAGACGGCCGCTTTGGATCACGTGGTCGACCATAGCCAGATCGGTGACGTCTGCCCGGCGGCGCCGGCCGCCAAGAAGGCGAAGAAGGTCAAGACTGCCGTAAAATAGCCCAGCCGGATCGACCGGATGGCGCACAAACAAAAAGGCCGCATCCGAACCCGGATGCGGCCTTTTGATCGTGCCCTGGCGGACGATGCCGCCCGCCAGGGATAGGCGTCTTATTGCAGGACGATTTCCGCCCGGCGATTCTGGGCTTCGCGCACGCCGTCGGCCGTCGGCACGAGCAGGCCGGTCTTGCCGACGCCCCTCGTGGAGATGCCATTGGCGCCGATCCCATCGGCGACGAGCTGGTTCTTGACCGCCGCGGCGCGGCGTTCCGACAGGCCCTGATTGTACTGAGCCGATCCGACCGTGTCGGTATGGCCGGTGACGACGATCTGCGTCACATGGCCGGCCTTCACATTGTCGGCCGCGGCCTGGATGACCTTGGCGGCTGCGGCGGTGATGTCAGACTTGTTGAAGTCGAAGAACACCTGGAAGGCGCGCTGCACTTCGACATGCGGAGCGGGCGGCGGTGCCGGCATCGGCGCCGGCGGCGGCGGTGCAATGGCGGCCGGCGGGGGCGGGGGCGAGCCGAAATCGAGACGCAAGGTCAACAGGATATTGTGCGAATCGATATTGAAATCGGCACCGTGCGGTGAAGCCGGAACGCTGCCCGGGCTGACCGACACGTCGCCGCTGCCCAGATAGCGATAATCGACGCCGAGCTTCAACTGCGGGGCGATCGCGTATTCGATACCGGCAATCGCCTGATAGGTGAAGACATGGCTGTGGACATCGATCGGCTGGATGCCGACCGGGGTGTTCATGCCGCCGATTCGATCGTCGCCGATGCCGATGCCGGCACCGACATGGGGGGTCCAGGCCGTGCCCGTGTCGAAATCATAGAGCAGGTTGCCCATCACCGTGAACTGGGTGAGGCGGCCATTGTTGGACAGGAAGCTGGTATCGACATCGCTCGCGGCGTAACCGAGTTCGAGTTCCGAGCGAAGCCCGTTGCCGAAGCCCCAGCCCAAAGCCGCCGTTGTCCGGAAGCCGGTCTTGAACGAGGTCGTTGTGGCGACGTCGCTGGTTTCGTTGGGCTGTTCGTGCGGCGTAATGTCCTGGACGAAAGAGGCACCGGCACCCACCGTTCCATAGAGGCCGGTCGTCGGATCCGCAAGCGCCGCTACCGACGCCGTGCCCAGCAGCAAGGCCGCCGCCAAACCAACAGTTTTTTTCATCATTATTCCTCCGCTCGACGAGCACTACATCTATTCGGGGATGAATGGCCCCGGATGTCGGACTATTCAACGATGCTACCCCGGTTATCCATCATCTTTTGCGATCCGAGGACCGTTTCCGTTCCGCTGTGGCGCCAAATCCACGATTTACCGTTACGCCGCCCGTCAGCGAACGTAAAAGTTCAATGAAACATGGTACAGAGAAACCGTAGGGATCGACAATGTCGTTCCGCTAGGAGCAAACTTCGGGAGAATCAGCGAACCGGCCGGCGGGCGAACACGAATGTCGCGTCCGGAAAAATCGGTGCGCCCGCGGCGGCGCGCGCATTGACGAATATCGGTCGGAAGTGCCATCAACCGTGCATCGTTGTCGTCCGGCAAGCGCTGCTTTGCGTCGCAGGGGAAAACGCCACTTGGTGGCTGGCATTCTGGGTCAACTTGCGCAACGATGGCAATGATAGGTCGAATCGGCCGTATCGTGGGTGGGGGGTGTACATTGGAGACCTGGCGTTGGAAGTTTTCGCTGGCGGCCGCGACGGCGGTTGCCGCCGTGGTGGCGTTGATGGTGTCGGTTCATGCCGACGATATTGCCGGGATCGTGGCAACCCGCCAAGCCACGATGAAAACGCTGTCGGCCGACGTCAAGGTCGTCAGCGACTTTACCGAAGGCAAGGCCGATCGGGCGGCGGCGATCGCGGCCGCGAACCACCTTGTTACGACGTCCAAGACCGTGCCGTCGCTCTTTCCGCCGGGAACCGGGATGGACGCCTTGCCGGGCAAGAGCGGTGCGAAAGCCGAAATCTGGACGCAGAAGAGGGAATTCGAGGCCGATGCGGCGTCGCTCCTGACCGCAACCCAGGCATTGCTCGACACCGTACAGGCCGGTGATCCGGCCACCACGCGAGAGCGGCTTCTGGCGGCCGGTAAGGAAGGATGCGGTAACTGCCACAACGCGTTCCGCGTGAGGATTTGAGGAGGAGGCCGTCCGTGCTGCGTGCCCTTGTCGGGCTGGTGGCGCTGATGCCGGCGGTTTCCGCCGCCGCGACACCGGGTGAAGCGCGGGTCGAGCGCGGCGCCTATCTGTTCAAGGCCGCCGGCTGCGGCGTCTGTCACACGAACAGCGACCATGGCGGGCCGAGTCTCGGGGGAGGCCGGGCGCTCAAGACCGACTATGGGGTTTTTTACACACCGAACATCTCGCCCGACCCGAAATTCGGCATCGGCCGGTGGAGCGACGCGGATTTTCTAAAGGCACTGCGCAAGGGCGTATCGCCGGCCGGGACCGATTATTATCCGGTTTTCCCCTATCCCGCGTTCACGCAGCTAAGCGATGACGATATTCTCGACCTGAAGGCGTATCTGTTCAGCCAGACGCCGGTACCGCAACCCAACCGCCCGCATGATGTCGGTTTCCCCTACTCGATGCGGCTCGCTCTGGTGCCGTGGAAAATCCTGTATTTTCGCGAAGGCGTCTTTCAGGGCGACCCGAAGCGAAGCATGGAATGGAATCGCGGCGCCTATCTCGCCAATGCCGTGGTCCATTGCGGCGAATGCCACACCCCGCGCAACATGCTGGGCGCCCTGATCAAAGGTCAGCGCTTCGGCGGCGTGACCGGCGGGCCGGACGGCATGAATGCGCCGGATATCACGCCTCATCCGGCGGCACTCGGCCCCTGGAGCACCGAGGATCTGGCGACATTGCTCAAGGACGGTATCACCCCCAACGGCGACTTCGTCGGCCGCGGTATGCGCGAGGTGGTGGCCGACATGGCGGATCTGTCAGATACCGACCGGCATGCGATCGCGGTCTATGTCAAGACCGTGCAACCGCTCCCGCCGCCGCCCAAGCCGGGGCATTAGTTGACGGCGTAGGGCGGGCGCTGATCCGAGTCGAGTTGACGGAGCGAACGGCGAACTGTCTGTTATCTGAGCAGCATGGCCTCGATATCCCGACTGCCATGGAGCACGCGGGCGATGCCGAGTGGCGTCACGCTGGGGTCATAGACGATCAGATAGGACAAGACAGCCCAGAATTTGACTGGCTCATCAGTCAAATCTTCGCGCGCGTGTCCGGCACCGGGCGTCGTGGCAAGGAATCGAAACGCCGCGCTGATCTCGCCCAGCACATGCCGGGCGGCGCGCGCATCAGCTTCTTTCAGGTAGTAGATTCGGATCTCCTGGATGTCCTGCTGCGCTTCCAGAGAAAGACGATAACGCTTCACTCCCGCCCTTGCCGCTCAAATTTCGCCAGTTCGGAATCGATCTCGGCCAGGAATATTTCGCCGTCAACGCTGTTGCCGGAGCGCAGTGAGGCCATTCCAGCGGCAATCTGTTTGCGGATTTCTTCCTTGTGCAGAGTTTGCAATTCGTCGCGTTGGGCCATCAGCCGCAGGGCTTCACGGACGACTTCGCTCGCCGAGTTATAGCGTCCGGTCTCGACCTTGAGATGGATCAACTGCTCGAGTTCCGGGGTCAGGCTGACGTTCATGGGGTGATCCGTCGAGAGAAGGCAGGATGGAAGCGTAGCGTGATAACGAAAAATAGCAAGGTTTGATAGCGATCGAAATCCCGCCCAACGCCCCAATCGCCGTCGATCCCATGGAAATTCGGTTCTTCGTTCGCTACAAGGAATGACGCCATCAATGCGAAAGCCCGTATGATGCGAACTGAACTCATCATTATCGAAAATGAACAGGACCTCGCGGAGGCACACGCGATGATCGCCGCGCTCGGCACGACCGAAGATCCGGCCGAGGGCGCCCGCCTGCGTGCCCAGGCGACGATTCTGGTCCCCTAGGAGGCCGAACACTGGCCGACCGAGCGGGCGACTCCGGCCGATATCCTGGCCTATGTGATGGATCAGCACGACCTCGTTCCTGCCGACATGCGCCCGATTTTCGGCGCCGGTGCTATGGCGCCCGTTTCCGAGATTCTGACCGGAAAGACGGGCTTCAGCCTAAAGCAGATCCAGCGCATGCATGAGGTCTACGGCATTCCGGCGGATTTACTCATCGGAGAACCGGAGAGGGCCGTAGCGTAGAGGGGTTGGGAGTTATGTCCCCAAAGCTCCCACATGCTGAGATTGCCGGGATGTCCCTCGCGTTAATCGCTAACGGTCATAATCTCAGAATCCGTTGTCACCGTGCTACGGTCATCAGCGCCCCCCATATCCTCATCACTATTAACGGTCGATGGGTCTTGTATGAAAAGGTTTCGTGCAATATTTCCGATAGTGTTTGTCGAAATTCCGTCTACCGTTCCCCCGATAATGCCTCCAATGAGAGGTATCGCTTTTCCAAGATTTATAACTCCGGTAGTTCCGAATTTCGTTAATAACCGAAATCCGACGGCTTGATTGATTTTTACGATGACTTCACGAGAAATGGTTTGAACCATTTTTTCAGTAAATTTTACCCCAATTTTAATGCCCACATCTTTAAGGA
>JAXDMU010000405.1:0-12338 GCA_034665905.1 Aliidongia sp.
TGGAATCTCGCCGAGATTCTGGCGGTACCGCTGATGTTCGGCGGTTTAGGAGTGGTTCACGCGGCGCTCGCCCGGCATCCGGTCCGAGCGGGTTTGCTGACCGCGTTTTATGCGGTGGTTTTGGGATTTGGGTTTCCGATCGCCTTGATCGTCGCTTTGGGTTTGATCGAGCAATGGGTTGAGCTGCGGCGGCGCTTTGCCGTCGCCCCTCGCCAGGGAGAAGAATGATGGTTGACGTGATCCTGCTGGAGCGAGTCGAGAGTCTCGGCCAGATGGGCCAAATCGTAAAGGTTCGTCCCGGTTACGCCCGGAATTTCCTGCTGCCGCAAAAGAAGGCTCTGCGCGCAACCAAGGATAATCTAAAGCATTTCGAGACGCAGCGGGCGCAGCTCGAAGCCAACAATCTGCAACGCCGCAGCGAGGCCGAGCAGGTCGCCGCCAAGATGACCGATCTGTCGGTGGTCATGCTGCGTCAGGCCGGTGAAACCGGTCAGCTCTATGGTTCGGTCAGCGCGCGGGACGTCTCCGATGCGATCACCCTGACCGGCTTCACGGTCGAGCGCAGCCAGGTCGTGCTCGGTCATGCGATCAAGACGCTCGGCCTGCATAGCGTCAAGGTCGTGCTGCATCCGGAAGTGTCGATTCAAGTCACCATCAACATCGCGCAATCGGCCGATGAAGCCGCCGCTCAGGCACGGGGGCTGACGCAGGCCCAGATCGCCGCGGCAGCCGATGCCGAAGACGCCCAGGAAGCGGTAGAGGAGACCGAGGAAGAGGTCTGACCTCTCCCTCCGCAGGTTGGCTTTGGTGCCGGGTCACGGCACGGACGAATTTGTGAAACGAGCGCCGCGCCGGGGGAACTACCGGCGCGGCGATTGGTTTGTGACCTGACACCGCCGACCCGCCGGGTCCGGCGGGCGGCCTCCGGTACGGAGGAACGGCGAGAAGCTCTGATCGAGGGTGGCAAATGCTATTTTTTGGCATGTTGCGGGCGCTTATCCGGCACGGACAGCTCGTTGTCATCGATACCGATGGTCGTCGCCATGAATTCGGGGGGCAGCCCGGCCGCAAAGTGACGATCCGGCTGCACAATCGCCAAATCCTGACGCACTTGTTTTTGCGGCCGCGGATGATGGTCGGCCAAGCCTTCATGGACGGCACCCTGACCGTCGAGGAAGGCAGCATCTACGATTTCCTGATGCTGGCGATGCACAATATCGAGACGGCACCCCGCTCGATCTATTCGCCCTTCTGGTCGGGCCTGACTTCGGCGATCCGACATCTGCATCAATATAACCCGATCAAGCGCGCACGCGACAACGCGGCCCATCACTATGATTTGTCGGGCGCGCTCTACGATCTGTTTCTCGACGCCGACTGGCAATATTCCTGCGCCTATTTCGAGCGCCCGGACGATGATCTCGACACGGCCCAGACTAACAAGAAGCGCCACATCGCCGCCAAGCTTCGCCTCGAACCGGGCATGAAGGTGCTGGATATCGGCTGCGGCTGGGGCGGGCTCGCCCTCTATCTGGCGCGCGAAACCGGGGCGGACGTCACCGGCCTCACCTTATCGGTCGAGCAGTGCAAACTCGCCACCGAGCGCGCGCGGCAAGCGGGTCTGGCCGATCGTGTCCGCTTCAAGCTTCAGGATTATCGGACAGAAAACGGTATCTACGACCGAATCGTGTCGGTCGGCATGTTCGAGCATGTCGGCGTCGTGCATTTCCCGCAATTCTTCGACATGATTCGCAGCCGATTGACCGAAGACGGCGTCGCACTCCTGCACGCGATCGGCCGACGCGACCGGCCGGGTGATACCAACCCGTGGATTCGCAAATACATCTTTCCCGGGGGCTATGCCCCCGCCCTCTCAGAAGTGCTCCCCGCGATCGAGCGGGCCGATCTCTGGGTCACCGACATCGAGATTCTACGGCTGCATTATGCCCAGACCCTGCGTCATTGGCGGCTACGTTTCCTCGCCAACCGCGACCGGGCCAAGGCGCTTTATGATGAGCGCTTCTGCCGAATGTGGGAATTTTATCTGGCATCGGCCGAGGCGACGATGCGCGTCGGCGGCCAGATGGTGTTTCAGATTCAGTTGACCCGCAAGATCGACGCGGTGCCGATCACGCGCAGCTACATCGGCGAATGGGAGCAGGGTCATCGCGCCGTCGTGTCGGTGGACGAGCCGTTGATCGCGTCATAGACCGTCCCCGTGATCCACAGGGCTATGCATCGAATCTTCGGCTGCGGTATGGCCGCGCGATGCTAAGCTCGCCTTCTCATGGATCCTGCCCGCTCACTCGTCCTCGCCCAGCCTTCGGCTGAACCGGCCTATCGCGCCGCACCGCATAATACCGAGGCGGAGCAAGCGCTGCTCGGCGCCATATTGGTCAACAACGCGACCTATCACCGGGTCTCGGAATTCCTGCTGCCCGATCATTTCTACAATCCCGCTCATCAGCGGATCTATGCCGCCGCGGTCAAGCTGATCGAACGCGGCCAGATCGCCGACCCGGCGACGCTCAAGGGCTATTTCGAACAGGATGAGGCGCTGACGGATATCGGCGGCGCGCAATATCTCGGGCGTCTGGCCGCGTCGGTCGTGACGATCATCAATGCCGGCGATTACGGCCGGACGATCTATGATTGCTATCTGCGTCGGCAGTTGATCGAGATCGGCACCGAAACCGTCAACGACGCCTATGAGCACGATATCGATCTCGAAGCCCGCCAATTGATGGAGGTGGCGGAAAAGAAGCTGTTCGATCTCGCCACCCGCGGCAACGCCGATGGCGGCTTCCAGCCGTTCGTCCAGGCGCTGCGCAATGCCGCCCTTCAGGCCGAGCAAGCCTATAAGCGCAGCGGCAAGACCAGCGGCGTCTCGACCGGCTTCACCGATGTCGACAGCTTGCTGGGCGGCCTGCATCCGTCGGACCTTGTGATCATCGCCGGCCGACCGTCAATGGGCAAAACGGCGCTCGCCACCAACATCGCCTTCAATGCCGCCAAAGCCTATCGCACCGGCCGCGGTCCCACGGGCGAGGTGATCGCGGAAGATGGCGCGGTGGTCGGTTTCTATTCGCTCGAAATGTCCGCTGAACAGCTGGCGACACGCGTACTCGCCGAGGAATCCGGCGTCTCCGGCGACAAGATCCGCCGCGGCGAGGTCGCGCGTGAGGAATTCGATGCCTTCATTCAAGCCAGCATGAAGCTGGAGAGTGTGCCGCTCTATATCGACGACACACCAGCCCTCACCATCTCGGCCGTGCGCACCCGCGCCCGAAGGCTGAAGCGCCAGCATGGGCTGCATCTGATCATCGTCGATTATCTGCAATTGCTCCAGGGCACGCCGAAGCCGGGCGGCGAGCAGAACCGGGTGCAGGAAATCTCCGAAATCACCCGCGGCCTCAAAGCCCTTGCGAAGGAACTGGATGTTCCGGTGATTGCACTCTCGCAATTATCGCGTGCGGTCGAACAGCGCGAGGACAAGCGACCGATGCTGTCGGATCTGCGCGAATCGGGCTCGATCGAGCAGGACGCCGATGTTGTCATGTTCGTCTTTCGCGAGGAATATTATCTCGGCCGCGCCGAGCCAGGCCGCCGGCCCGAGGAAAGCGAAGACAAGTTCAATCAGCGCCACGCCGAGTGGTGGGAACGCCTGCAACAGGTCTCGGGCACCGGCGAAGTCATCATCGCCAAGCAGCGTCATGGCCCCATCGGAAAAGTCACTCTGAAATTCGACGGTGCGACGACCCGATTCTCGGACTATGTCGGACGCGATCATCTGCCCGATGCCGATTATTAGATGAACGCCGGCCGGCCGAATCGCATGACCGAACTGCCGCTCGACCCGCCGCGCACGCCCGCGATCCCTGTTGGCGTCACCGGCATCCTGAACGTCGATCTGGGCGCGCTCGTCGCAAATTGGCGGCAGTTGCAGCACTTTGTCGGGGCCGGTTGCACCGTGGCGGCGACCGTCAAGGCCGATGCCTATGGTCTGGGTTTGCCGCCGGTGGTCCACGCGCTGGCCGGGGCCGGTTGTCGTTGGTTTTTCGTTGCGACCCTTGAGGAGGCGGCCACTCTCGCCGATCTCCTGCTGCCCTATCTTGACTGTCGGATTGCCCTGCTCGCCGGGCCGATCGCCGGCAGTGCCGGCGAGATCGCGCGCATCCCGACGATCCTGCCGGTCCTCAACGATCTGGGACAAATCGCGGAATGGCGCCGGGCGGCACCGGGACGGCCGGCCCTGCTGCATCTCGATACCGGCCTGTCGCGCCTCGGCATGGAACCGGCCGAGGCGCGCCGGTTGGCGGCCGAGCCGGATCGTCTCACCGGGATCAGGCTCGCCGCGATCATGAGCCACCTCGCCTGCGCTGACATACCGGACCATCCGATGAATACCGCACAGCGCGCGGCCTTCGAAGACCTTACCCGGCTACTGCCCCCGACCCCGCGCAGCCTCGCCGCCAGCTATGGTATCTTCCTCGGTGCCGCCTATCATTACGACATGGTGCGCCCGGGTGGCGCGCTCTACGGCCTCAACCCCTCCCCCGGTACCACCAATCCGATGAAGCAAGTCATTGGGTTAAAAGCCAGAATTCTGCAAATTCGCGAGATTGACGCCGGCCGGAGCGTTGGCTATGGTGCGCGCTATACAGCCGATCGACCGCACCGCATCGCAACCCTCGGCGTCGGTTATGCGGATGGTATTCTGCGCTGCGCCGGCGATCGGGCCGGCGTCTATATCGGCTCTGTCGAGGTTCCCATCATCGGCCGCATTTCAATGGATCTGATCACTGTGGATGTCAGCGCAGTCCCGCCGTCTGATGCCGTGCCGGGCGGTTTTGCCGACGTCCTCGGCCCGCATTACGGTGCCGATGCGCTGGCGCGTGACAGCGGTACCATCGGCTACGAGCTGCTGACCCGGCTCGGCGCCCGGCTCCACCGCACCTACAAGGCGGCATCGCACTGACCATGCTGGAATTTCTCGCGACGATCGGGCGCATCACCCTGAGTTCGATGGCGATGCTCGGCCGCCTTGCCTTCTTTACCGGCGAAGCCCTGTCGCATTTCGTGCGGCCGCCATTCTATGGCAAGATGCTGCTGCGCCAAATGATCAGCGTTGGCTACAATTCACTGATCGTGGTCGGGCTCACGGCGATCTTCACCGGCATGGTGCTGGCGCTGCAAAGTTATATCGGCTTCTCACGCAACTTCTCGTCGGAAAGTGCGGTAGCACAGATCGTCGTGCTGTCGATCACGCGCGAACTGGGTCCGGTGATCGCCGCCCTGATGGTCGCGGGCCGGGTCGGCGCGGCCATTGCGGCCGAGATCGGCACGATGCGCGTCACCGACCAGATCGACGCGCTCACCACGCTTTCGACCAACCCAATGAAATATCTGGTGGTGCCGCGCGTGCTGGCCGGCCTGATCACCATGCCAATCCTCGTGCTGATCGCCGATATCATCGGTGTCGCGGGCGGATATGTGGTAGCCAGCTACAAGCTGGGCTTCAACCCGAACGCCTATCTGACCTCGACGCTGAATTTCCTGACCACCGGCGACATCGTCTCCGGGCTGATCAAGGCCGCGGTGTTCGGCTTCGTCATCACGCTGATGGGCTGCTACCATGGCTACAATTCGCGCGGCGGCGCGCAGGGCGTGGGCGCGGCCACCACGGCAGCGGTGGTTTCCGCATCGATCACCATTTTGCTGACCGACTATCTCCTGACTTCGGTGTTCTTCAGCAAATGACCGCCTCTCCCAAGATCGTCATCAAGGATCTGCACAAGGCTTTCGGTACCAAGAAGGTGCTGCAAGGCGTCGATCTGGAGATCGGTACGGGCGAGAGCGTCGTCGTGATCGGCGGGTCCGGCACCGGTAAGTCCGTGCTGTTGAAATGCATTCTCGGGCTGATCCGTCCGGATCGCGGCACGATCCTGATCGACGGCGTGGACTCCGTGGGTTTGCGCGGCGATGAGCGCGACCGGCTCATGATCAAATTCGGCATGCTGTTTCAGGGCGCCGCCCTGTTCGATTCGATTCCGGTCTGGCAAAACGTCGCCTTCGGCCTGATTCAGGGCCGCGGCATGAACCGGAGCGAGGCCCGGCGCGTGGCGATCGAGACGCTGGCCAAGGTCGGCCTGTCGGCCGAGGTCGGCGATCTCAATCCGGCGGAATTGTCAGGCGGCATGCAAAAGCGTGTCGGCTTGGCCCGTGCCATCGCGGCACTGCCCGAAATTCTGTTTTTCGACGAGCCGACCACCGGCCTCGACCCGATCATGGGCGATATCATCAACGATCTGATCGTCGATCGGGTGCGCGATCTGGGCGCGACCGCGCTGTCGATCACCCATGACATGGCGAGCGCGCGCAAGATCGCCAGCCGCATCGCCATGCTGCATCAAGGCCGCATCATCTGGCAGGGGCCGGTCGAAACGATCGACCATTCGGGCAACCCCTATGTCGATCAATTCATCCATGGCCGCGCCGAGGGGCCGATCCGCATGGAGATCCGTGCCCCATGATGCCGGATTGGGCGGAACGCTAAGCCATGGCGCGCGCTCGCAGCCGGTACATCTGCCAGGAGTGCGGCTCGATCCACCTGCAATGGGCCGGCCGCTGCGATGCCTGCGGCGGCTGGAACAGCCTGATCGAAGAGGCGACGCCGGAAGGTCCGCCCAAGAGCCTGTCGGGCAGCGCCGGCAAGGGCCGCAAGATCGAATTCGTCGGGCTTCAAGGCTTGAGCGACCCGGCGCCGCGCCGCCTGACCGGCCTCGCCGAGTTCGACCGAGTGTGCGGCGGTGGTCTGGTGCCGGGCTCGGCTTTGCTGGTCGGTGGCGATCCGGGCATCGGAAAATCGACCCTGCTGCTGCAAGTCGTTGCAGCCCTCGCCGCCGGGCGCGGCGGTGCGAAACTGAAATGCGCCTACATCTCGGGCGAAGAAGCGATCGATCAGGTCAGGCTGCGCGCGGCCCGGCTCGGTGTTGCGGCCGCACCGGTCGAACTTGCGGCCGCAACCAATGTGCGCGACATCGCCGGCTCGCTCGAAACCATCGGCGGCCCGGATGTAGTAGTCATCGATTCGATCCAGACGATGTATCTGGACACGCTCGATTCGAGCCCGGGCACGGTCAGTCAGGTGCGCGCTGCGGCGCAGGAGCTTATTCGCCTCGCCAAGCGTGTGGGATTCACCCTGATCCTGGTCGGCCATGTCACCAAGGAGGGGCTGATCGCCGGGCCACGCGTGCTCGAACACATGGTCGATACCGTGCTCTATTTCGAGGGCGAGCGCGGCCATCAGTTCCGCATTCTGCGCGCCGTCAAGAACCGCTTCGGCCCGACCGACGAGATCGGCGTGTTCGAGATGACCGATGCCGGTCTCGCCGAAGTCCACAATCCCTCTGCGCTGTTTCTGGCCGACCGGCACGGTGATGTCAGCGGCGCTGCCGTCTTCGCCGGGATGGAGGGTACGCGACCGGTGCTGGTGGAGATTCAGGCGCTGGTTGCCCCCTCGCCGCCCGGCACACCACGCCGCGCCGTGGTCGGGTGGGACAGCGCGCGGCTTGCAATGGTGATGGCCGTGCTAGACGCACGCTGCGGCCTTGCAATCGGTGCCAACGACGTTTACCTGAATGTCGCTGGCGGCTTGCGGATCAGCGAACCGGCCGCTGATCTCGCGGTCGCGGCGGCTCTGGTCTCGGCTTTGACCGGAAAGCCGGTGCCGGCCGACATGGTCGTGTTCGGTGAGATCGGCCTGTCGGGCGAGATCCGTCCCGTAAGCCAGTCGGATGCACGCCTCAAGGAGGCGAGCAAACTTGGTTTCGAACGTGCCCTTGCCCCGGCGCGGCGCGGGCGTGCCAAACAATCGCCCGCCAGTATTGCCATGAATGAGGTCGGACATTTGCAGGAACTGGTTCAGATGTTCGATACCACCGATCAAGGCGGCGCAGGATCGCGGCGCCCGGATTCGGACTGAACCGCCGCCATGAACACGCTCGATATCATCGTCGTCGCCATCGTCGCCATCTCCGGCCTGTTCGCCTTCGTGCGCGGCTTCACACGCGAGGCGCTGTCGATCGCCGCCTGGCTCGGCGCCGCCGCAGTCGCGATTTATGGCGCGCCGTTCGTGCAGCCTTATATGCACCGGTTTTTCGCAGCCGGCTGGCTGTGGCTCGCCGATATCGCGACCTACCTGGTGCCGTTCATCGTCGCGGTCATACTGTTTTCGATCATTGTCGGTCTCGCCGCGGCGCAGATCCGCAATATCGGGTTGGGCGCACTCGATCGGGCGCTCGGCCTGCTGTTCGGCGTGGCGCGGGGTGTTCTGCTGGTCTGCCTCGCCTATCTGGTGATGATCCATTTGTTGCAACCGGAGAACACGCCGAACTGGGTGATGGAGGCGCGCAGCCGCCCGCTGCTGGCCGCTGGTGCCGAACAGATTCAGCAAATGATCCCGCGCTCGGTGATCGAGCGCAATCTGCCGGGCGCCACGCACGCCGCCGACAAGGCGAACGACGCACTGCGCACCGGCGACGCCGCGCGCAAGCTGAACGAGGCACTGGACAAGCTGGCCGCCCCGCCCGCGCCAAAGCCGACGCAAAAGCCGGCCGATCCGAAAAATCCCGAGGCGAATTCCGACAGCAAGGGCCTGGATCAATTGATCCAGGCGCAGGAACCGAAATGACCGACACCATTGCCGCGACGCCCTCGACCCGCCCGTATGATGACGATCATTTCCACGATGAATGCGGTGTCTTCGGCGTCTTCGGCCATCCCGAGGCCGGTGCGCTGACGGCGCTCGGCCTGCATGCCTTGCAGCATCGCGGTCAGGAAGCCGCGGGCATCGTCTCCTATGACGGGACCCAGTTCCATTCCCATCGCGAGCTTGGGCTGGTCGGCGAGAATTTCAGTTCCAAGGAGGTCATCTCGCGGCTGAAGGGACTGACCGCCATCGGCCATAACCGCTACGCCACGACCGGCGACGTGGTGTTGCGCAATGTCCAGCCTTTGTTCGGCGATTTCGAGTTCGGCGGTCTGGCCGTCTGTCACAACGGCAACCTGACCAATTCCTATCAATTGCGCAGCCAACTGGTACGGCGCGGCAGCCTCTTTCAATCGACCAGCGACACCGAAGTCATCATCCATTTGATCGCGACCAGCCTGCGCCATAGCGTGCTGGAGCGTCTGGTCGATGCGTTGCGCCAGGTCGAAGGCGCCTATTCGCTCGTCGCCCTGAGCAAGGAAGGCCTGATCGGCGTGCGCGATCCGCTGGGCGTGCGGCCTCTGGTGCTGGGCAAGCTCGGCACGGCCTGGGTGCTGGCGTCGGAGACGGTGGCGCTCGACATCATCAATGCCGAACATGTCCGCGACATCGAACCCGGCGAAATCGTCGTCATCAACGAGTCCGGCGTGCACAGCTACCGGCCGTTCGGCACGGTGCCGTCGCGCTTCTGCGTGTTCGAATATATCTACTTCGCCCGGCCGGACAGCATGGTCGAGGGTCAGAATGTTTATGACGTCCGCAAGCGGATCGGCCACGAGCTGGCGCGCGAAAGCCGGGTCGACGCCGACATCGTCATCCCGGTACCCGATTCGGGCGTCCCGGCGGCGTTGGGCTATGCGCAGGAAAGCAACTTGCCTTTCGAGCACGGCATCGTGCGCAATCATTATGTCGGCCGTACCTTCATCGAGCCAACCGAGCAGATCCGCCATTTGGGCGTCAAGCTGAAGCACAACCCCAATCGCCGCCTGATCGAGGGCAAGCGGGTCGTGCTGGTCGATGATTCGATCGTGCGCGGCACGACCTCGCTGAAGATCGTCGAAATGGTTCGTCAGGCCGGCGCGCGCGAGGTCCATATGCGGATTTCCAGCCCACCGACCAGCCATTCCTGCTTCTATGGCATCGCGACACCAGAACGGGGCAAGCTGCTGGCCTCGCGCATGGACGTGGCCGAGATGGCGAAGTTCATCGGCGCCGACAGCCTCGCCTTCATCTCGATCGACGGCCTCTATCGGGCACTCGGCGAAGCGAAGCGCGACGGGGCCATGCCGAAATATTGCGATGCCTGCTTCACCGGCGAGTACCCGATTCCGCTCAGCGATTTCGATCAGGGCAATGTCACCGCCAGCCTGTCGCAGATGGCGGAAACCGGCGGAGCATGATGGTGCCGGAACCGCGCCGGCTGGCCGGCCAGGTCGCGCTCATCACCGGGGCCTCGCGCGGTATCGGTGCGGGCGTTGCCCGGCGGTTCGCCGCCGAGGGCGCCCATCTCGTGCTGGCCGCCCGCACGGTCGGCGCGTTGGAAGAGGTCGATGACGCGGTGCGTGCGGCCGGCGGCACGGCGACGTTGGTGCCGCTCGACCTGACCGATTTCGACAAGATCGACCAGATGGTGGCCGCGATCCATCAGCGCTTCGGCCGGCTCGATATCCTGATCGGCAATGCCGGAATCCTGGGCGAGCTGGGTCCGCTCGGCCATCTCGACGCCAAGCTGTTTCAGCGGATGATCGACCTGCATGTGACCGCCAACTGGCGCCTGATCCGCGCCTGCGATCCGGTGCTGCGCCAGGCCCCGCACGGCCGCGCCCTCTTCACCAGCTGCGCCGCCGGGCGCGAGCCGGTGGCTTACTGGAGCGGCTACGCCGTGACCAAGGCGGCACTGGAAATGATGGTGCAAGTCTATCACGCGGAACTGGGCAAGACCCGCGTCAAGGCCATGCTGATCGATCCCGGCCCGGTCGCGACCGCATTGCGCAAAGGGGCCTTTCCGGGCGAAGATCGCGAGACGTTGCCCACGCCGGACGAGGTGGCGCACCTGTTTCTGGAAGCCGTGCTGACGTAGCCGCCGAAACCCTGGTCCAGAACAGGCTCACGCTTCGGCCATTCGCAAGGAGGATGTTTAAGCGCCATGTCTGATCCCTCCCTGTACGACCACGATTTTTACGCCTGGGCGAATGAGCAAGCCGCATTGTTGCGGGCCGGCAAGCTATCGGCTGCCGATATCGAGCATATCGCCGAGGAAATCGAGAGCATGGGCAAGACCGAGAAACGGGAGATGGTGAGCCGGTTGACTGTCTTGCTGTTGCATCTGCTCAAGTGGCAATATCAACAGATATTACGGGGCAGTAGTTGGCAAACGACAATCATTGTCCAACGCCTTCAACTGGCGGATCATCTTGATGATAATCCAAGCCTTCGAGCCAAGACGGGCGAAATCATCCCGCGCGCTTATCGGCTCGCTCTTGCTGAAGCCGTGGCCGAAACCACGCTTCCCCGTTCGACCTTCCCGGCCGAATGCCCGTGGTCGTTTGACCAGATTATGGACGCGGATTTCTGGCCGGGCGAGGTGTCTCACTGAGAGAGGATATTTAAATCTGCCCGCTATCGACTACAGCCACCTGGCCGCCGATGAAAAGTATGACTTCGTTGACGAGATTCTGGCGAGCATCAAGCCGGAGAAAATTCAGTTGACCGACGCGCACGCGGCCGAGCGATTATAGGCTCCCGCCCTTTGCAAGGAGGATGTTTAAACGCGATGTCCGATCCTTCCCTGTACGACCAAGATTTTTACGCATGGGCGAACGAGCAAGCCGCTCTCTTGCGCGCCGGCAAGCTATCGGCCGCCGACATCGAGCATATCGCCGAGGAAATCGAGAGCATGGGCAAGACCGAGAAGCGCGAGCTTGTGAGCCGCTTAACCGTTCTCATCATGCACTTGCTCAAATGGCAATTTCAGCCGACCGGCCAGGGTAAAAGCGGGCGGTTGACCGTCGTCGAGCAGCGGTACAAATTGGCCGACCACTTGGCGGACAATCCCAGCCTCACGGCCAAGATGCCCGAAGCTATTGCGAACGCCTACCGCCTCGCTCTTGTGGCGGCCGAGCGTGAAACCGACCTTCCAGTCACCACTTTTCCGGCCGCCTGCCCGTGGAATTTTGACGAGATCATGAGCGAAGATTTTTGGCCGGGTGAGGCGACGCACTGACCGACGATCGCCCGTGCCGCATCGCAGCAATTTGGGGCAGTTTTACTGCCGCTCGACAGTCCCCAGGCGGATCGATCCGCCGGAGCCGCGCCGCGACTTGGGTGGTATTTCACGAATATTCTGTGGTTTTGCATAATGGGGATTACACGTCTTTTTAAAGTTTCCTTACCACCCCTTGACACGAGCGGTTTTCTGCCCATATTTGCGCACAAGGCCCGACCTTGGGCCGCCCGCAACGAGCGCTTGCGGGGTTATCCGTGCCGCCCCACTCCGCGATGCCGCGTAGATGGAGGTTGAAGGATATGAGTGATGACTCTCCCCGATCCATCCAAGAATAAACGCCTA
>JAXDMU010000406.1:0-2872 GCA_034665905.1 Aliidongia sp.
ACAGCGCCTGGCTGTAGACCTGGGTGCCGCGGTTGCCGATCAGGAATGTGTAGCCGTCCGGCGCGGCCTTGGCGACGCGGCCGCTGCCGATGGTGCCGGCCGCGGCGCCGACGTTTTCAACGACGATGGTCTGGCCGAGGATTTCACCGATGGCCAGCGCCTGCAGCCGCGCGCTGGCGTCGACGCCGCCACCGGGCGCGAACGGCACGATCAGCGTGATCGGCCGGCTCGGCCAGTCCTGCGCAGGCGCTGTTGCGGGGAACGCGGCAAGGGCCGCCACGGCGGCGAGCGCCATTCGCAGTGTTGTCATTGATGACTCCATTTCAATCGAGATTGACGCCGCTTGCCTTGATCGGCTCGACCCAGCGGGCGAGCTCCGATTTAACGAACTGCGTCAGGAATTCCGGTGACCGCCGATCCTTCGGCGTGACCACGACGCCGACCGCCTTGAAGCGGTCGATCACGGCGGGCGTGTCGATGGCGTCGCTTGACGCCTTGGCGAGGCGCTGCACGATCGCCTGCGGCGTGTCCTTGGGAAACGAGAACGCGCCCCAGGCGCCGCAGTCGAGACCCTTGGTGCCGAGTTCCCCGGCGGTCGGGATGTCCTCAAGGCCGGGCCCGCGGGCGAGGCCGAGCGTGGCATAGGCCTTCACCGCGCCTGCCTTGATCTGTGGGGTGGCGGTCGAAATCTGCTCGAGCATGTAGTCGATGCGGCCGCCGAGCAGGTCCTGCATCGCCGGCCCAGCGCCGCGGTAGGGCACGTGGGTGATTTTGGCGCCCAGCGCCCCATCGAGCAGGACGGCGCAGGTGTGGCCGCCGGAGCCCGCGCCCGGCGAGCCGTATTGCAGGGTGTTCTGGTTCTGCTTCACGTAGGTCAGGAATTCCTTGAAGTCGTTCGGCGGAAAATCCTTGCGCGCGATCAGGACGCGGGCCGAATCCGAGAACAGCGCGACATGAGCGAAGTCGGCGACCGGATCGTAGGGCGATTGCTTGCGGAAGGTCGGGTTCTGCGACAGCACCGCGCTGCCCGAGAGCAGCAGCGTGTAGCCATCGGGCGCGGCTTTGGCGACGCGGACGGTGCCGGTCATTCCGCCGGCGCCGCCGACGTTCTCGATCACCATCTGCTGGCCGAGTATTTCGCTCAACCGGGCCGCGATGATGCGCGCGATCGTGTCAACCGGCCCGCCGGCAGCATAGGGCACCACCACGGTCACCGGCCGGTTCGGCCAGGCGCCGGATTCTTGTGCCGCCGCCGGTTCCGCGAGCGCGGTGAATGCGGCCAAGGCAAATCCGGCGATCATCTTGAGCATGGCTGTCTCCTCGCGGCGCAGACTTGGCCGCCGCAACGCCACAGGTCAAGCGGCGCTATGCCGCGCCGGAATGCCGCTTATTCGATGACGATGCCGCTGGCCTTGATCGGGCCTTCGTATTTCTTGATCTCCTGCTCGACGAAGCTCGCGGCATAGGCCGGAGTGCGGCGGTCTTTCGGCGGAATGTCGATGCCGATGGCAAGCAGCCGCTTTTCGGTGTCCGGCGAATCCATCGCCTCGCTCATGGCCGCGTTGAGCTTGCGCACGATCGGCTCCGGCGTGCCCTTGGGCAGGAACACAATGTTCCAGCTTCCGCCATCGAAACCGGCCATGCCCTGCTCCTGCGCGGTGGCGAGATTCGGCAGCAACGGCGCGCGCATTGAACCCAGCAAAGCCAGCGCCTTCACCGCCTGGTCGCGCACCTGCGGGTAGCCGCTGGTGATGATGTTGCAGCCGTAGTCGATCCGACCGGCGATGATGTCCTGCATGGCGGGCGCGCCGCCGCGATACGGGATGTGGATCGCCTCGATACCCGCCGCGGCATTGAACAGCACGCAGCCGAGATGAATGGCCGAGCCCGCGCCGGCCGAGCCGTATTTCAGCTCGCCCGGATGGGCTTTGCCATAGGCGATGAACTCCTGCAGGTTATTGGCCGGGAAATCCTTGCGCGTCACCAACAGCAGCGGCGTCGAGCCGACCAGGATGACCGGTGCAAAGTCCTTGGCCGCATCGTAGGCGGGCTGTTTGTAGAGCCATTGGTTCTGCGCGTGAGTGCCGACACTGCCGAGCACGAACTGGTAGCCATCGGGCGCGGCCTTGGCGACACGGTTGGAGCCGGTCATGCCGCCGGCGCCACCGACGTTCTCGATCACGATCTGCTGGCCGAGGATTTCCGCGGTGCGCGCGGCAATCGTGCGCCCGAGCACATCGACCGCGCCGCCGGCGGCGAACGGCACCACCATGGTCATCGGCCGGTTGGGGAAGTCCTGCGCATGCGCGGGGGTGGTCAACGACAGGAGCGAGAGCGAAGTGATGACCATGAATGTGCGGGACATTGGTCGCCTCCGGCTGGAGGCCGCAGCCTAGCACGGCGTGACCGCCTTACCGCCTGCCAAAAAGCCGCTCGATGTCCGTGAGCTTCAGTTCCACGTAAGTGGGCCGGCCGTGGTTGCACTGGCCGGAGTTCGGCGTCGCCTCCATCTCGCGCAACAGCGCGTTCATCTCCTCCGCCTTGAGGCGGCGGCCGGCGCGCACCGAGCCGTAGCAGGCCATGGTGGCAGCGACATGCATCAGCCGGCGTTCGAGCGGCAGCGCCTCGTCCCATTCCGCGAGATGCTCGGCGAGGTCGCGGGCGAGCGCGGCTGCGTCGATCTCGCCCAGCATCGACGGCGTCTCGCGGACCGCGATGGCGCCGGGGCCGAACGGCTCGATGGCGAGGCCGAACCGCTTGAGCTCACCGGTGCGCGCGAGCAGGCGCTCGACGTCGGCCTGGTCGAACTCGACGATCTCGGGGATCAGCAGGATCTGCCGCGCGATGCCGTTCTGGTCGATGGCGGCTTTCA
>JAXDMU010000407.1:0-4726 GCA_034665905.1 Aliidongia sp.
AGCTTCTGGCCGCTGGGCTATGGCGCTGCGAGCGCACTGCTGATCGATGTCGATGAGCGCTCGCTCGGCCGCGCACGGGCCAATCTCGCAGGCTTTCCCCAAGCCGAGATCCGCTATCACAGCCTCTATGAGCCGATCGAACCAGGTGGCTTCGATATCGCGTTCAGCATCGGCGTGGTTCACCATCTGGAACACCCGGAGCGGGCGGTCGCGCGGTTGGCCGAGGCGGTCAGGCCGGGCGGGCAGGTGTTGGTCTGGCTGTACGGGCGCGAGAATAATGGCTGGATCGTCTGGCTGGTGACGCCGTTGCGCCGGCTGCTGTTCAGTTGGCTGCCGCTGCCGCTGGTCGATGGTCTGTCGTGGCCGGCGACCGGGCTGCTCTGGCTGATGCTGCGCCTGGGGCTCAGCCGGATCGAATATTTCCGGATGATCCGGCGCTTTTCGTTCCGCCATCTGCGCGCCATCGTGTTCGATCACATGATCCCCAAGATCGCGCTGTATTATCGCGAACACGAGGCGGTCGCCCTGCTGCGCGCGGCCGGGCTGGTCGAGGTCAAGGCCCACTGGGTCAATGAAATGTCCTGGACCGTCATCGGCCGCAAGCCGGGGTAAAGGAGCAAGAGATGGATGGGTCGGCGGCGTTGCAGGACGGTCGCGTGCTGGCCGGGTGGCTGCCCCGCGCGGGTCTCGCCATCGTGTTTCTTCTGGTCGTGTTCTGGCAAATGTCCGTGCAGGCGCCGCTGATGAAATCGGGGGCGCCTTATGAGAGCTGGGACGAAGTCGCGACCTACAACACCTCCCGCGTGCTGGCCGGCCCCACGGCCACCTGGTCCTTTCGATACGGCACGCTCGACTCGTTGATCCAGGTCATCGCCACGCAATATTTTTTACTGTTCGATCCGCTCGGTGCGGAATTCCACCACATCACCTATTCGAACAACGATTACGGCTCGTTGAATGACGAATTTTATGTATTCACCAAGCTAAAGCCCTACGAGATGGGGTATAATTACTTTCGTGGCCTCGACGACCATCGGCCTATAGCGCTGTCGCGCCAAATACATTTCTATGTGTTTTATGGTTTGGTGGCCGGTGCCGGCTTGCTGTGGTTCGCGATTCTGCGATTGGAAGCGGTCTGGCTGATTGGGCCGATGCTCTGCCTGCTGGTGAATAAAAGACTGTCGGAACAGGCGGTCCTGGCGTTGCCCAACGCCATCAACACCATCCTGACCTTCAGCATCGTCGCTTCGATCGCGCTCGCGCTGGAAACCCGTCGTCACCGGCTGTTGTATCTGGCTGCGGCCGGATTGGCCGTGGCGATGAATCTCAAGGTCGATGTCCTGCCGCTCGCGGCGGTCTTGGGGCTGGCGCTGATCTGGTACGGGACGGCGCTTCGGCCGATTCATGCGGTCAGACTCATCCTCACGGCGACAGCCACTTTTCTCGGCACCTTGGCGATCACCAAGCCGGATCTCGTGATGGCGCCGGAAAGTCTCAGATATTGGCTGTTTCCGCCGATTTCGACGATCCAGGGTGATCGGTTGGCGGCGGTTGGTCGTAATCTTGTTGCCCTGGCTCAGAATCTGAAGCTCGACATGCTGCCGGGGGCCTTGCAATCCCATGTCCCGACCCTGGTGTTGCCGGTCGCTATCGTCATAGGACTCGCGTTTGCGGCCCATGCGCTGCGCCGGCGACCGGCGGTCCTGGGGCGCTTGAGCCTCCCGCTGCTCGCCGCTTCCGTCCTGTGGCTTGTGCCGGTGGCGGTGGTTGCCAGTTTTTACGGCCGGTACGAATTGAACGGTCTCGGTGCGTTTTATGCGCTGGCCGGTATCCTGGCCCTCTGCCTCTTCCGGCACGGTGCGGCGCAGGGCCGGCGCCTCACCTATGCCATGGCCGTGCTCATGGGCGGGCAATACGCGTTGCTGATGCATGACATGACGGCCTATGCCGCCTATGTGGCGACGCGGACCAATGTGGCGATGTGGGGCGAAGGCAATACCGGCTATGCGCTGGACCATTCCCGCAATCTGATCGAAGCCCGCGCGATCAACATGGTGATGGGTGGCGGCTATGATCTCACCATCCTGGTCGATCAGCATGCCTATCTCGATTTGCGGCCGCTGCGGCTGGCGGGGCTTGTGCCGGTTTATATCAATGTCGATAATCTGGAGGCGGTGCTGACCTCGATCGACCGGTCGATTCCGCATCTGTTGCTGCTGTCGCCCGGCAGCTACGAGACCGATCCGGCATGGTGGCAGCCGCAACAGGGCCAGTGGTCGCCTGATGTCAAGCGTCGATATGATGACTACCGGGCAACGCTCGGTGCCTTTCCGGTCCAGGCGGATGCGGGCGATCTCCCGCAGCGCCTGTTGTGGATCGGCCCGCTCGAACCGCGCGACCGCATGGTGTTGGCGGTTGTTCCGCCGCTTGCATCGGTGGGTACCGCCTCGGCGGTAGAAGATGACATTGCCAAATCGCCCCGATCCCGTTAAGCCGACGCTGCGGCAACGCGAAAATCGAGGAAAGTGTTATGATCGACAAGTTGAAGGCCGCCGGACTCAAGATCAAGCTGTTCATGGATGGCGCGGATGTCGGCGCCATGCGCGATGCCTATCGCGACAAGTCGGTCAGCGGCTTCACCACCAACCCCACTTTGATGCGCAAGGCCGGTATCACCGATTACGAGCGTTTTGCGCGGCAGGTGATCGAAGCGATTCCCGACCTGCCGGTTTCGTTCGAGGTCTTTTCGGACGATTTTCCGACGATGGAGCGTGAGGCGCGCAAGATTGCGAGCTGGGGCGGCGACACTTACGTCAAGATTCCGATCTGCAATACCCAGCGTGTCCCGGCAATTCCGCTGATCCGCCGGCTGTCGCAGGAAGGGTTTTCGCTGAATGTGACGGCGATGATGAACCTCGCCCAGGTCGAGGCGGTTGCCGCGGCGGTGTCGCCGCTGTCGCGCACGATCTTTTCGGTCTTCGCCGGCCGCGTCGCCGATACCGGGGTCGACCCCGTGCCGCTGATGCGCAAGGCGGCCGACCGGATCGCGGGCAATCCCAAGGCCGAACTGCTCTGGGCCAGTCCGCGCGAATTGCTGAATCTGTTCCATGCCGAGGAATCGGGCTGCCACATCATCACCGCCACCGCCGACATCATTAAAAAGCTCGATCTGGTCGGCAAGGATCTCGAGGATTATTCGCTTGAGACGGTGCAGATGTTTTATCGCGACGCAGTGGCCGCCGGATTCAGCATCGTCTGACCGCGCGCAACGAGGATGAATGCGATGGACGAGACCCGGCCGCAAGGCGCGGCCGCTTCCGGCGAATCTGACGGGGCCTGCCTGCTGTCGGTGATCGTGCCGGTCTACAAGGAAGCGGGCAATATCGGCCCGTTTCTGGATCGGATGCGCCCGGTGCTCGACCGGATCGGCCCGTGCGAGATCCTGTTCTGCCTCGATCCCTCGCCCGACGATACCGAGGGCGTGATCCGGCGCGCTATCGAGCACGATCCCCGGGTCGGGCTGATGATGTTCAGCCGCCGTTTCGGCCAACCGGCCGCGACCATGGCCGGTATTCTCAACTGCCGGGGCGCCTATTGCGCGGTGATTGATGTCGATCTTCAGGACCCGCCGGAATTGATCGAGCAGATGTATCGGCAGGCGGTTGAAGGCTTCGATGTCGTCTATGCCAGGCGGCGCACTCGCGAGGGCGAGACGCTGGTCAAGAAAATCGTTTCGGCGATCGGCTACAAGGTGATCAATTTGATCGCCGACGTCGAGATTCCGCGCAATACCGGCGATTTTCGCGTCATCTCACGCCGGGTGATCGAGGAACTGCGCCATCTGCCGGAGGGCCATGGCTTTCTGCGCGGACTCGTGGCACTCGTCGGATTCCGGCAGGCTTATGTCGAATACGACCGCGCGCCGCGCCATTCCGGAACCGGCAACTACAATCGTCTGTTCGGCTCGCTCAAGATCGGCTTCAACGGCGTGATCGGATTCTCCGCGCATCCCTTGTCGATGCTGCTGCTCAGCGGCAGCGTCATCGCCGGCCTGTCGTTTGTGCTTGCGGTCGCGATGGTTCTGGTCAAGCTGTTCGGCATTCGCGATTATCCGCTGGGTATCCCGACTTTGACCGTGCTGGTGCTGTTCATGGGCGGCATTCAGCTGATCGCGGTCGGCATTCTCGGCGAATATATCGGCCGCATTTATAACGAGGTCCGCCGCCGCCCCATGTATGTCGTCGATCACGCCGTCAACGTCGCCTTGCGCGATGTGCGCGGCCCCGGCACGGGTGGGGCGCGATGAGCGCCACCCGCCATGCCGTCATCACCGGTGCCGCCGGCTTCATCGGCAGCACGCTGGCCGACCGCCTGCTCGCACAGGGCTGGCGCGTCACCGGCTTCGACAATTTCTCGACCGGCCTTGCCGAGTTCGTCGAACCGGCGCGGCGTCATCCGGCTTTCCGCATGGTCGAGGGCGATCTGCTCGACCGGGCGGCGCTGGAGCGCGCGGTCGAAGGCGCCGATATCGTGTTCCATCTGGCCGCCAACGCCGATGTTCGCCGCGGGACCGAGCATCCGGAGCGCGATCTCGAACAGAACACGATCGGCACCTTCAATGTGCTGGAGGCGATGCGCAAGGCCGGCGTCAAACGGATCGGCTTTTCCTCGACCGGCTCGATCTATGGCGAGCATCCTCTCGTGCCGACCCCGGAAGATGCGCCGT
>JAXDMU010000408.1:0-5162 GCA_034665905.1 Aliidongia sp.
GACCAGTATCTCGGTCGCCCGATCACCATGGCGCTCGATCCGGGCGATGCGTGGATCTTCGAAACCCAGCATGTTCATGGTTCAACCATCAACCAGACCAACGATACGCGCTTGGTCATCAGTTTCCGGCTGACGCGTGAGATGCCGCGGTTTCGCACCAAAAAATGGTACAATTACGTGCGACCGAGCGACTGTACGACCGAGGGGCCGCCGCCTTGCGCGATCGATTATCGGGAATTACCCGATCGCGGCCCGAGCACGCTCGACACCAGTGCCCGGCTGCCACCGCCCGTTGCGGCCACGGCCCGGCCCGATGGTGCGATCGAAATCCCGAGCGGCATGGTGCCGGAGGGCGAGATCCGGCCGGTCAATGCCAATCTCTGTGTCGCCCGGGTCATGGGCAATCCAATCGCGTTTTTCCGCGGCTGCCCACATGAGGGCGCCGATCTGGCCGGCGGCGCGGTATCCGGTGGGCAGATCGTCTGCCCTGGACATGGACTGCGCATGAATACGGTCGATGGTCATTCCGGATGCCGCGTGCTCAATCCGCTTGACCTCGTGCCCTGCGCCGAGGGGGAAGGGGTGATTGTCATTGCGCCGATCCCTGAGCTTGGTTGATCACCGACCAAATTCTTTGAGTCGAGCCTTGAGGCGAGTCTCCGATACAGAGTTTCGCGGGGACGCTGTGCGCCATTTCCGAGGGGTGATGATTGCCCGCCACCCCGATCGCGGCTTCGTCGACGAAGTCCTTGACCTGGGTGTTCCGCTGGGCCTTTGATCGCCGTCAGAAAAGCCAACGGCGCACTGGGAGGCAGCATGCAAGCATCTGATCTTGCCATCACTACAGACGGTTACGACGCCGCGGATACGCGCAAACGGGTGAAAGCGATTCTGGTCGGCTCGGTCGGCAATCTGATCGAGTGGTATGATGTCTACGCCTATGCGGCCTTCGCGCTCTATTTCGCGGGCGCGTTTTTTCCCCAAGGCGATCCGGCGGCGCAGCAGCTGGCGGCGGCTTCGCTGTTCGCCGTGGCCTTTCTCGTCCGGCCGCTCGGCAGCGTCATTTTCGGCTATTTCGCCGATCGCTACGGCCGGCGCACCTCGCTCACGCTGGCCGTCCTGCTGATGTGCTTCGGCTCGCTGCTCATCGCCGTGACACCGACCTATGCGACCATCGGCGTCTGGGCGCCGGCCGTGCTGGCGCTCGCCCGCATCCTCCAGGGGCTGAGTCAGGGCGGCGAATACGGCACCAGCGCTACCTATCTCAGCGAAATCGCCCATCCCAATCGCCGCGGCTTCTATTCCGGCGTCTGGTACATGACGCTGATCGGCGGGCAACTGATCGCCCTCGTGGTGCTTCTGGTCCTTCAGAAAATCTTTCTGACGCCGGAACAGCTCAAGGAGTGGGGCTGGCGCATTCCCTTCGTGATCGGCGCGCTCATTTCGATCTACGCCTTTTACATGCGCCGCGACATGCACGAGACCGAGCTGTTCAAGGCGGCGGGAAAGGTCGTCAAGTCCGAGAGCCTGTTCAAGGCGCTCGGCCGGAATTGGAAACCCATGGTGCTGGTCGTCGGCATCACGATCGGCGGCACCTCGGCCTTCTATACCTACACGACCTACATGCAGAAATTCCTGAAATTGTCGGTCGGCCTGACCGATGATCAAACGACGATGGTCACGGCCGGGTCGCTGGTCGTCGCGATCATCCTCCAGCCGCTCTATGGCGCACTCTCGGACAAGATCGGACGCAAGCCGTTGCTGATCGCGTTCGGCGTCTTGGGGACGCTTGGCACCTATCCGCTGCTGACCACGCTTCAGGCGACCAAGAGCCCGTTCGTCGCCTTCCTGCTGATCTGCGCGGCCTGGGCGATCGTCAGCGGCTATACGGCGCAGACCGCGATCGTGAAGGCCGAGATGTTCCCGACCGCGGTTCGCGCGATGGGCGTCGGCATCCCATACGCCCTGACCGCCGCGATTTTCGGCGGGTCGGTCGATTCGGTGGCGCTCTGGTTCAAGAGTTCAGGCAACGAAACCGGATTCTACTGGTATGCCACCGGCTGCATCTTCATCTCGCTGCTGTTCTATATCGGCATCCCCGATACCAGGACCCATTCGAAGATGGATCGGGCGATCTGATCGCCCGCCTTGTCTCACGCTTATCCAAGCTGGAATCCGCGCCGCCTCTCCTGTATCACCCACCCGACAGTACAGGGGAAACCGGTTTGGCCATCGCTTCGCACACAGCATCCGCACCGCCCGCCGTGGCGCCCTCGCATCTCCGTCTGTTAGAGACCCTGGCCGACAAGGTGCTGTGGCTGTCGTCCTGGACGATTCACAATGCCAATCATCTGCGCCCGAGTCGCGACGGGCTCAAGGTCGGCGGGCATCAGGCGTCTTCGGCGTCGCTGGTCACGCTGATGACCGCGCTTTATTTCGACGTGCTGCGGCCGGAGGATCGGGTCGCGGTCAAGCCGCATGCCTCGCCGGTCTATCACGCGATCCAGTATCTGCTGGGCAAGCAGAGCCGCGACAAGCTCGAACGCTTCCGGGCGCTGGGTGGAGCGCAATCCTATCCGTCGCGGACCAAGGATACCGACGATGTCGATTTCTCGACCGGCTCGGTCGGGCTCGGTGTCGCGATCACGCTGTTCGCCTCGATCGCCCAGGATTTCGTCCGGCTGAAAGGGCTGGCGCCCGGCCAGCGGCCGGCCGGGCGGATGGTGGCGCTGGTCGGCGATGCCGAACTCGATGAGGGCAATGTCTTTGAGGCGTTGCTCGAAGGCTGGAAGCACGACGTCAAGAATCTGTGGTGGGTGATCGACTATAACCGCCAAAGCCTCGACAGCATCGTCAACGACCGGCTGTTCAACCGAATCGACACGCTGTTCGAGATGATGGGCTGGCGCGTCGTCGTGCTGAAATACGGCACCAGACTCGAAGCCGCCTTTGCGCGGCCCGATGGCGGCCATTTGCGCGACTGGATCGATGCCTGCCCCAATTCGCTTTATTCGGCATTGGTCTACAAGGGCGGGGCGGGCTGGCGCGAGCATTTGCAGCGTGATCTGAACCGCCATCCCGGCATCCGCCTCATCCTCGACGATCATGACGATGCCGAGTTGCACGATCTCATGACCAATCTGGCCGGGCACGACATGGCGGCCGTGTTGGCGGCGTTCCATGCCGTCGAGGACGACCAACCGACCTGCTTCATCGCCTATACTGTCAAGGGCTACGGTCTGCCGTTCGCCGGTCACAAGGACAATCACGCCGGCCTGATGAATCCCGATCAGATGGCGCACTTCAAAGCGGGCATGCGGATTCCCGACGGCGCCGAATGGGATAAATTCGCCGGGCTCGATCTCGATGCCGACGTGCTGGAGGACTTCCTGGCGACCGTGCCGTTTGCCGCCGAGACCGATCGCAACCGCACCGCCGAATTCGTTCCGGTTCCGGAACTAGCGCCGCCAACCGGGGCATCGATGTCGACGCAGGAGGGTTTCGGCAAGATCCTGAACGAACTGGCCGGCGGGACGAGCGAGCTTGCGGCCCGGATCGTCACGACCTCGCCCGATGTCACGGTCTCGACCAATCTGGGCGGCTGGGTCAACCGGCGGGGGATTTTCCATCACACCGAATCCGCTGACGTGTTCCGCGACCAGAAGATCGTCTCGGCCCAGCGCTGGGCGATGGCGCCGGCCGGGCAGCATGTCGAGCTGGGCATCGCCGAGCATAATCTGTTCCTCATGCTGGCTGCCCTCGGCCTTTCGGCACCGCTCTTCGGTACAAGGCTGCTGCCGATCGGCACGCTCTACGATCCATTCATCAATCGCGGCCTCGATGCACTCAATTACGGTTGCTACCAGGATGCGCGGTTCATGGTGGTGGCGACGCCCTCGGGGCTGACGCTGGCGCCGGAGGGCGGGGCGCATCAATCGATCAACACGCCGCTGATCGGCATCGGTCAGGCCGGGCTCGCCTCGTTCGAGCCGGCCTATGTTGATGAGCTGGCCGTGCTGATGGGTTGGGGCTTCGAGCATATGCAGGCGAATGAGGGTGGCTCGATCTATCTGCGGCTTTCGACGCGCGCGCTGGCACAGCCGGTGCGCATCATGAGTGCTGCGTTGCGCAGTGGTATTACCGGCGGGGCCTATTGGGCCATACCGCCGGCGCCGGGGGCGGAACTGGCGATCGCCTATTGCGGTGCGGTGGTCGAGGAGGCACTGGCCGCCCATGCCGCGCTGCTGGAGGATGTGCCGGGTGCCGGGCTGCTCGCCGTGACCTCGCCCGACCGGCTCCATGCCGATTGGCTGGCCCATCGCCGTGCCGGGGGCGGCGGCAGCCTGATTGAGACTCTGTTGGCACCGCTCGGGCAGGATGCAGCACTGGTCACGATTCTCGACGGTCACCCGGCGGCCTTGAGTTGGCTCGGGGCGGCGGGCCGGGTGCGGGTCGAGCCGCTGGGGGTCGAGCGCTTCGGCCAATCGGGCGATATTCCGGATCTCTATCGAACTTACGGGCTGGATCGCGACGCGATTCTGGATGCCGCCGCGCGCGCCTGTCTTGGCCGCTTCGGCTGATCTGCGTCTACGGCAGGGGGCCGCACCACATTTTCTGTGTGGCGCCAAAACTCCTGTGCTATGTGAACGCCCCTTGACGGATCGCTCGTGCGGGCGTGGCGGAATTGGTAGACGCACTGGATTTAGGTTCCAGCGACGCAAGTCGTGGGGGTTCGAGTCCCTTCGCCCGCACCACGATCCGATTTGAAACTTTCTTCAGCGGTGCCGCAGGACGCGTCGCCGCGCATCGTCACAGGCGGTTCCCTCTCATGCAGATCACCGTAACCAGCACCGAAGGCCTCACGCGCGAACTCAACGTCGTCATTCCGGCCGACGACATGGAAAATCGCCTGATGGCCCGGCTTGCCGAGATCGGCAAGACCGTGTCGCTGCCCGGTTTTCGCCCCGGCAAGGTGCCGACGACCGTTCTGAAGCAGCGCTATGGCCAGGCGGTCCTGGGCGAGGTGGTCGAAGACGCGATCAAGCAGACCTCGGGCGCGGCCCTTCAGGAACAGCAACTGCGCCCGGCGTTGCAGCCGCAGATCGAGATCACCAGCTTTGAGCCGGGGCGCGATCTGGTCTATGTGGTCAAGGTCGAGATCC
>JAXDMU010000409.1:0-8826 GCA_034665905.1 Aliidongia sp.
TGGGGAACTGGCCGAACTCAATATCGGGCATTTCCTGATCGGCGAGGCGATCTTCGTCGGGCTCGATGCGGCGATCGCCGCCATGCGCGCCGCCATGATCGCGGCGCGGAACGGCGCCGGCCCGTGATCGTGCTCGGCATGGGCTCGGACCTGATCGACATCACGCGCATCGAAAAGACGCTGGCGCGCTATGGCGATCGGTTCATCGACCGCGTCTTCACACCGGTGGAGCGCGCCAAATCCGAGCGGCGCGCAACCCGCGCGGCCAGCTATGCCAAGCGCTATGCCGCCAAGGAGGCCTGTTCCAAGGCGCTCGGCACCGGCTTTCGCGCCGGGGTCTTTTGGCGTGACATCGGCGTGGTCAATCTGCCGTCCGGACAGCCGACACTGGCGCTGACCGGTGGCGCGAAGGCGCGGCTCGATGCGATGACGCCGCCGGGCATGGTCGCCCAGATCCATCTGACCATCACCGACGAGCCGCCGCTGGCCCAGGCGATGGTGCTGATCGTGGCGGTTCCGGCCCCTGTGACCGCATGACCCTTGACGCGGCGGGGCGGTCCCGGCTTGATGGCGCTTTCCCGTCGCGCTGAACGATCCGGATACAAGAAGCATGACCGAAGACGCAAAGAAGCTGGCCGTGCCGGCCTCAAGCCAGTCCGTCCAATCGCCGCCGGCCAAACCCCGCCCGGCCAAGGGCAAGCAGGAAGAAGGCCTGCTCGATATCCTCAAGACCGTGATATCGGTGGCGGCCGTCGTGCTGGTGGTGCGGACCTTTATCTTCGAGCCGTTCAATATCCCGTCCGGCTCGATGAAACCGACGCTGCTGGTCGGCGATTTCGTGTTCGTCTCGAAATTCAGCTATGGCTTCAGCAAATTTTCCTTCCCGTTCTACAATCCGCCGTTCAAAGGCCGGATCTTCGGCAGCCTGCCCAAGCGCGGCGACGTCGCGGTGTTCCGGCTGCCGCGGGATACGTCGGTCGATTACATCAAGCGGATCGTCGGATTGCCGGGCGACCGGATACAAATGATCGACGGCGTGCTCAACATCAATGGCGAGCCGGTCAAGCTGAAGCAGATGGAAGACGGCTTCGATACCGATCGGGGACCGGTGCTGCAATTCCAGGAGACCCTGCCGGGTGGTGTCGAGCATCCGGTGTTCAAGCATGCCGGCCACCAGCCCTTGGACGATACCGCAATCTTCACTGTGCCCGAAGGGTCGCTCTTCGCCATGGGCGACAACCGGGACAATTCGCTCGACAGCCGCGTGCCGCCGCAACAGAGCGGCGTCGGTTTCGTGCCGATCGAAAATCTGGTTGGCCGCGCCGAAATCCGCTGGTTCTCGTTCGACGACAAGGATCCGTGGTATTACGGCCCGTTCGGCGTCCGCCTTTCGCGCCTCTTCACGTGGGTGCGTTGAACGGGTTGATGCGCGACACGCTGGAGGCATCGCTCGGGCATCACTTCGAGCGTCCCGAATTGCTCGATCAAGCGCTGACCCACAGCAGCGCCAGTCATCTCGCCGCGGCGCGCCAGGGCGGCGGGCGCAGCTATGAGCGGCTCGAATTTCTGGGTGATCGGATTTTGGGCCTGATCATTGCCGAGATGCTGCTGGTTGCCTATCCTGACGAGGCCGAAGGCGCGCTCGCGCGCCGCCACGCCGAACTGGTGCGCAAGGAGACGCTGGCCGCCGTGGCCGGCGAGATCGATCTGGCGCAGTATGTCCGTCTGCCGCTGATCGAGGAACCGGCGGCGCGCCGCAATCCGAGCCTGCTGGCCGATGTCTGCGAGGCGGTGATCGCCGCACTCTATCTGGATGGCGGTTTCGCCATCGCGCGGGATTTCATCGTCCGCCATTGGACCGCCCGCATGGCGGCAGCACTGGCCCCGCCCAAAGATGCCAAGACGGCGCTTCAGGAATGGGCGCAGGGACGCGGGCGCAAGCTGCCCGCCTATCGCCTGCTGAAGGCGGAGGGACCGTCGCATCACCCGGTTTTCACCGTCTCGGTCGAGGTCGAGGGGCTGGCGGAACAGACCGCGACCGGCGCGTCGAAACGGCAGGCCGAGGCGACAGCGGCGGCCTTGCTGCTGCAATTTATCGAAAAAGGAAACTCATGACCGAGGAGCAGGTGCGGCGGTGCGGCTATGCCGCGATATTGGGTGTCCCCAATGCCGGAAAATCGACACTGCTCAATCGCATGGTCGGCGCCAAAGTGTCGATCGTTTCACCCAAGGTCCAGACGACGCGGACCAAGGTGCTGGGCATCCAGGTCAAGGATGGCGCCCAGATCATCTATGTCGATACGCCCGGCATCTTCCGCCCCAAGCGCCGGCTGGACCGCGCCATGGTCGCGGCCGCCTGGACCGGTGCGGCCGACGCCGATCAGGTCGTGATGCTGGTCGATGCGGATGACGGACTCGACGAGGGCGTGCGCGCCATCATCGGTGAGTTGAAGACCCGCAAGCGCCGGGCACTCCTGGCACTCAACAAGATCGACACGCTGAAGCGCGACCGGCTGCTGGCGCTCGCCCAGGCGCTCGATGCCGAGGGGATTTTCGACCGGATCTTCATGATCTCGGCCCTGACCGGCGATGGCGTCGAAGATCTCGAACGCCATCTGATCGCCCATATGCCGGCCGGTCCCTGGCTGTTCCCGGAGGATCAGCTGTCCGACATGCCGCAGCGCCTGCTGGCGGCCGAGGTGACGCGCGAGCAGCTTTACCTGCAACTCCATGACGAATTGCCGTATGAAACCACGGTCGAGACCGAGAGCTGGGAAGAGTTCAAGGACGGCAGCGTGAAAATCTCGCAGACGATCTTCGTCCAGCGTCCGACGCAAAAGGCGATTGTGCTCGGCAAGGGCGGCAAGCGGATCAAGCAGATCAGCGAGAAATCCCGCAGCGAACTCGAAACGATGATGGAGCGGCGGGTCCATCTGTTTCTGTTCGTCAAAGTGCGCGAGAACTGGCTGGAGGATCGCGAGCGGTTTCAGGCGATCGGGCTGGAGTTCGACAGCTAACGGAAATGGCGGAACGACCGCTTTTCCCGTAGCTTGTGCCGATGGAATGGACCGATCGGGCGATCATGCTGGGGGCGCGGCGGCAGGGCGAGGGCAGCCTGATCCTGTCGCTGCTGACGCGCGAGCACGGGCGGCACAAGGGGTTGGTGCGCGGCGGTGCCCGAAGCCGGCAGCGCGGACTCTACGAGCCGGGCAACATCGTGACTGCGACCTGGTATGCGCGGTTGGCCGAACATCTGGGATTGCTGCGGATCGAGCCGGGCCAGTCCCATGCGGCGATGCTGCTCGACGATCCGTTGCGTCTGGCGTGTCTCGAAGCAGCGGTGGCCGTGGTCGAAGCGGGCTTGCCCGAGCGCGTGGCCTATCCCGGTATCTTCGACGGTTTGGCCAGCCTGCTCGGGCGATTGAGCGCCGATGACGGCTTTGCCGCACTGCATCTGCACTGGGAAGTGCTGGTGCTGGCCGATCTGGGTTACGGCCTCGATCTCGCCAGTTGCGCTGTCACCGGGGGCACCTCCGACCTGGCCTGGGTTTCGCCCCGCACCGGGCGGGCGGTCAGCCAACCGGCCGGCGAAGCTTATCGCGACCGTCTGCTGGTCCTGCCGCGTCTGCTCGGCGGTGTAGGACGCGGCGGCGGCGAGGTCGCCGACCTGCTTGATGGGCTGGTCCTGACCGGGAGTTTTCTGGAGCGCCACGTCTTCGCACCGCGCGGGTTGGCGCTGCCGGAAGCCCGCGGCCGGTATGTCGAGCGCCTGGCGCGGCTGGGCAAGGTGGTGCGGCCGGGGGCGGTGCCATAGAGCGAGCACGGATAGACGCCAAGTGAACCGGCTCCCGGACCGACCAAAGCGTCGATTCAGGGCTGAAGCGAGGCGCCCAGCCGATCGAGTAGAAAGCCGGTGCCCTGCTGGCGCGAGCCGCCATCGTCATAGCCGTCGAGGAACGCGCCCTGTTCGGTGACCACGAGCCGCGTGCCGGTGCCGTCCGGTTTCAGTTCCATGGTGGCGAGCGAGACCGAGATTTTCTGGTCATTGAGGGTCATTTCATAGGCGTAAATGACCCGTTCATTCGGTACGATATCGAAATAAACCGCGTCGAAAATCGAGATGCGGCCGTCCGGCCATTGTGCTTTCAGGCGCTCGCGTCCGCCTGGGCGAACCTCCATCGCGCGGTCGAGCACGGTATAGCCGTTGCCGGTGTCGAACCATTTTGCCTTGGACGCCGGGTCGCAGAGCGCCCGGAAGACCGTCGCCGGTGCCGCATCGTAACGGCGCTCGATCGAGAAGGTGGCGTGCACGGCCCCGCGCGCCTGTGTGGCACTGAGGCGGGCCACCTCGCGTTCAAACTTGTCGAGCGTGGTGCGCCAGCCTTCCGGGGCACCTTCGACCGCGCCGCGGAAATCCGCGTCGAAGATTTCGTAAGCCTGCGTCACGGTCATCAAGGTGCCGGTGCCGTCGACCGCGAACACGACAATCGTATGGGCCGAGAATTTCGGCTGGTCGTCGATGACCACACTGGAGGTGAACACGAGCCGCTCCGGCGGGACGATTTCGACATAGGTGCCGCGCGACCAGAAATCCTGGCCGTCAGCCGAGCGCATGCACAGGGCGAAAACGCCACCCGGCCGGAAGTCGATTTCGGCTTCTGGTACGGTAAAACCATCGGGGCTGAACCAGCGTTTCAGATGCTCTGCACCGCTCCATGCCTTGAACACCAAGTCGCGCGACGCCGGAAAACGGCGGGAGATCACCAGCGGTTCGGGTTTGATACTGGGCTTTGGGTCATTCATGGGTGCCATCATCCCCTCCATTGTCGGTCAAATCGGTCAGGTAATGCCCCAAGCGATCGAGGCGCGCCGTTCCCACTCGGCCCGGCGTGCCTCGATCCAGGCGTGCGCCGCGCTCAGCGCCTGGGGCTGTATCCGGCAGGTCCGCACACGGCCAAGCTTTTCCGAGACCACCAAGCCTGAACTCTCCAGCACGGCCAGATGTTGCATCACCGCCGACAGTGACATGGCGAGCGGCCGGGCCAGATCGCTGACCGAGGCCGGGCTCAGCGACAGGCGTTCGATCATCGCGCGCCGCGTCGGGTCGGCCAGAGCCTGGAAGGCAAGATCGAGCGATTGTTGATTAAGCATGTGCTTTAGTATCACGGTAAAAATAGACAAGCAAATGCTTTAGTTTCGGCGGCCGCTCAGAACTGGGATTCGATCGCGATTTCGCCGTCCGTCATCCCCTGGTCCAATTCGGAGCGTTGCCGTGTCCGATTGGGCGGAAAGCGCGCGGTCACGCAGGTTCCGCGGCCGAGTTCGCTGTCGATTTCCAGGTCCGCATCGTGCAGATCCAGCAACTGGCGGGTCAGCGGCAGGCCGAGCCCGGCGCCCTCGTAGCGACGGTTGAGCTGGCTGTCGACCTGGCCGAACGGCGTGAGCGCGATTTCGACATGCGATGCGCTCATACCGATGCCGGTATCTTCGACCGTGAAGATGAGCGAACCATCGATTGCGGCCGTCAGTGCCACCGTTACCCGGCCGCCCGGCATGGTGAATTTGACCGCGTTCGAGACCAGATTGATAAGGATCTGGCGAAGCCGCCGCTCGTCGGCCCACAGCCACGGCAGATCGGGCGCGGGCGCGATGGTGAGGGTCACCTGGCCCTGTCGGGCGCTGGGACGCACCATGTTGACGCTGCTCTCGATCACATGAACCGGGTCGCAGACTTCCTCGTTCAGTGCCAGATGCCCGGCTTCCGCCCGCGACCTGTCGAGGATGTCGGGGACCAGCTGAAGCAGATGAAGTCCGCTGCGGTTGATATCGCCGGCGTATTCGCGATAGGCCGGCGTGCCGATCGGACCCAGTAAGCCGTCCCGGATGATTTCGGAAAAGCCGATGATGGCGTTGAGCGGCGTGCGCAGCTCATGACTCATATTGGCCAGAAACTTCGATTTGGACCGGCTGGCATCTTCGGCGAAGTCGCGCGCCTGGGCATATTCCTGATTGCGCAGTTCCAAACGCACAGTCAATTGCGTTAGCGCATCGTTGGCTTCGGCCAGTTGCGATTCGCCGAGTTGCATGGTTTCGATCAATCGAACGGCATGCATGTTCCACAGGCCGAGCGCGATGCCGATGCACGCCAGCGACAGCAGCAGGATGACGGCATGCTGGCTCGTGCTGGGCAGGAGAAAGCTGGCGGTTTCGGGGTTGATCAATGTCCATACGCCACGTCCGATCATGGCGCCGGCCAGCACGCCGATCGAGCAGGCGGCCAGCAGATTGGTGCCAAATTGCCGCTGCCAGCCATGCCCGAAAAACAGCGCGAAATGCAGGACCAGAAACAAGATCTGAACGGCGGAGATCAGGAGGGTGCGCGCATTGATGTCGGGCACGATGAAGGTGAAATAGGCAAGGCTGGCGGTCGAGGCCGCGAAAACCACAATCGACAGCCTGACCGCCGGAATACGGACGAAATGAAGTGCTGTCCCCCAATAAAGCAGGATCGTGCCGAGGGACAGGGCAGCATTGGCAACGACGATCGACAACGCATCGGGAATCAGCCCGCGACCTGCGACCAAAATCTGGTTCATGGCCAAAGCGGCGAATCCCGCGCTCCAGACCCGGAGATAAGGATGCCGGTCGCGCCGCCAGAGCATCAGAAGGGCAAAAGAAAAGAGTCCGCCGATCAGTCCGGAAAATAGAAACGTGCTGCGCAGTTCGACTGGTAGCATGATGTTTCCATTATCTCCGCCTGGATACCAGATCCAAGCTTGAGGGCGATCCGGTAAACCGGATGTAAACGAAAGCGCACCTGGGCGGCGCAGGGGGCCGCGGGCCGCCGCACTTTTTTTGCATGGGACCATTTTCCGATTACGCTTTGTTGAGAAAATGTTCTAAGCACAGCGCTTTACGTTCCCGAGACCCGGATTGATCATGAAGAACGCGCTGCGCATCCGCCGCTCCGAAAATTTTGCCGAATGGTATCAGGAAGTCATCCGCGAGGCGGATCTGGCCGAGCATTCCGGCGTGCGCGGCTGCATGGTGATTAAGCCGTGGGGCTGGGCGATCTGGGAAAAGTTCCAGGAGCGGATGGACCGGCTGATCAAGGCGACCGGCCACGATAATTGTTATTTTCCGCTGTTCATCCCTTTGGAACTGCTGGAAAAAGAGGCGGCCCATGTCGAGGGATTCGCCAAGGAGATGGCGGTCGTCACGCATCACCGCCTGATCATGAAGGACGGCAAGCTGGTACCCGATGGCGCGCTCGAATCACCGCTGATCGTGCGCCCGACGTCGGAGACGATCATTGGCGAGGCGATGGCGCGCTGGATCAAGAGCTATCGCGACCTGCCGCTGAAGCTCAATCAATGGGCCAATGTCGTGCGCTGGGAAATGCGGCCCCGGCTCTTCCTGCGCACTTCCGAATTCCTCTGGCAGGAAGGCCACACCGCCCATGCCACGCGCGAAGAGGCGCTGGAGGAAACCCACACCATGCTAGGCGTCTATCGCCGCGTGGTCGAGGGCGATATGCGTATCCCGGCGATCCCCGGCACCAAGACGCCGCGCGAGCGCTTTCCGGGTGCCGACGAGACGCACACGATCGAGGCGATGATGCAGGATGGCCGGGCACTCCAAGCCGGCACCTCGCATTTCCTCGGGCAGAATTTCGCCAAGGCCGCCAATATCCAGTTTCAGGATAAGGAGGGCACGCTGCGCCACGCCTTCACCACCTCGTGGGGCACCTCGACCCGGCTCATCGGTGCGCTCATCATGACGCATTCCGACGATGACGGCTTGCGCCTGCCGCCGCGCATGGCGCCGCAGCAGGTCGTGATCGTGCCGATTCTGCGTGACGAGGCCGGGCGCGAGGCGGTCATCACGGCCGCCAAGGCGCTCGCCGAGCGCATCCGCGCCCAGCGCTTCGACGGCGAACCAATCCGCGTCCTGCTCGACCTCAAGGATGACAGCCCGGCCAACAAGCGCTGGGGCTGGATCAAGAAAGGCGTGCCGCTGATCCTGGAACTGGGGCCGCGCGATGTGGCCAATGAAAGCGTGGCGCTGACCCGGCGCGACGCGATCGGCGACAAGCGCATCCTGCCGATGGCCGAATTCGTCGCCGAAGCACCGTCATTGCTGGCGGCATTCGATCAGACGCTGTACCAGCAGGCGCTCGA
The DNA here is from genome assembly GCA_034665905.1 of Aliidongia sp. GTDB lineage: Bacteria > Pseudomonadota > Alphaproteobacteria > ATCC43930 > CGMCC-115725 > JAXDMU01. The sequence continues at coordinate 8,181 of JAXDMU010000409.1, forward strand.
TTACCGCACCGCCCAGACGGTCGGCGGGATCGCAAATTTCGCCGATCTGACCCAGCATTTCGGCCAGGAATCCGGCACCGGCTTCGTGCTGGGCAAATGGTCGGGCGATCCGGATATCGAGGAAAAGCTGTCCGAAGTCGGCGTGACGATCCGCTGCCTGCCGCATGAGCAATCCGGGACGGCGGGCAAATGCCTGATCACCGGCGAGCCGGCGGTGATCGATGCGGTGTATGCCAAGGCGTATTGAGCGACGTCTCGATTTATCGGGACATTGCTCGGCTGGCGTCCTCGGCGGAGGCGGATAGCCAAGGGTCCGTCCGTCACCGGCGGGGCTCCAGGATTCGGCCAGTACTCGATCCGGGTGAACAAGCAAGGGAGAGTTTGTTTCGTATGGAAGGACGGTCACGCGTACCGCGTAGAATTTTGCGACTATCACTGAGGTGCGTGTAACAAATCGGGGGGCAGTTCCAGTGCATGTTCGTTCGGGTGGGCCGGTGCCACGCCGGTTCTTCCGAGGTTATCTCAATGGGTCTTGATCGCGATCTGCGCCTGGGGCGGTGGCGGGTGGCGCAACTGGCGTTCGCGGTGGGCGATGTAGAGTGTCGAACCGATGATGATGGCGCTGCCGATCAGCGTGTAGCGCGTC
>JAXDMU010000410.1:0-8336 GCA_034665905.1 Aliidongia sp.
GGCGACCGGCCGCCGCCGCCGGTCGTCATCACTCCGCCCCCGGCTCCGGCCGAAGTGCCGGTTCCACCGCCGGCCGAGGCGCCACCGCCGACCGAGGCGTCGCCCGCCGCCGAGGTGCCGGCGGCGCAATTACCGGCCTTGTCCGAGGTCAAGGTGGCGGAGCGTCCGATCCACGCCGTGCCGCAGGAAGCGGCCGCGCCCACTGGGGGGCAGGCGGTCGATTTACCGACCCGATCCGCCGGTCAATCCGACGAAGTGAAATTCGGCCCGCGTCCCGTAATGGCAGCCCCGCCCGCGCGCCAGTTCGGCGGTACGGCGACCGTGGCCGGGCCGGTCGGACTCAAGGTCGAGGCCACGGAAATCTCGCTGTTCGGCATCAAGCGGGCAGGCGAAGGCGACCGGTGCGGCGAGGCCGCCGGGGATTGCGCCGCCGCCGCCCGCCAGGCCCTGGCCGCACGAGTCGGTGCGGCGGGTCAGGTCTCCTGCCGCATCCCGGCACCCCGGCCCGGCCCGGCCTATGCCATCTGTCTCGATGCCGGTGGCGTCGATCTCAGCGGGTTTTTGATTGCGCAGGGTCTGGCACTCGCCGATACCGGCCAAAGCTACGACTATGTCGGGGCCGAAGGGATCGCGCGCAATCTGAAGCGGGGCTTGTGGAAGTTTCGCTGAGACGGTTGCTCTGCGGGAAATTACCGGCTAAGCCGACATCATTGATGACAGGGTGGGGACCGGTATGGGCGATCTGGTGTACGGCGGCCTCTTCACCGTCATGGTGGTGCGCGTCGATGACCCGAACGCCGCCGATTTCGAGAGCGCCCTGGCACAGCAGGTGGCGCGCAGCCCGGCGTTCTTCGCCAACGCGCCGGTCGTCGTGGATATCGGCCATTCCAGCGGCCTCGCCACCGCCGACGCCTTTCAGAAGTTGCGCCACTTGTTCAAGCGGCAGCATCTGATCCTGGTCGGTGTGCAGAATGCCAATGCCACGCAGGTCCGCGCGGCGATGAATGCCGATCTCGCCGCCTTTCCCGCGACCGGCGCCAAGCGCGAAGCGGCGCCAATCCCGCGACCTGAGCCGGCACCGATCGCTGTTCCGCCCGCACCGGCTGCGGCCATCGGCACGCGCAGCCGGCTGGTGACCCAGCAGGTTCGCTCCGGCACGCAGATCTATGCGCGCGGCGGCGATCTGATCGTGATGAGTTCGGTCAGCCCTGGTGCCGAAGTCATCGCCGATGGTCATGTCCATATCTACGGCACGCTGCGCGGCCGGGCCATCGCCGGCGCCAGCGGCGATACCGAGGCGCGGATCTTTGCCGGCAAGCTCGAAGCCGAGCTGCTCTGCGTCGCCGGCCACTATCTGGTCAGCGAGGCGATCGCCCCGGAATATATCGGCGAAGCCGTGCAAGTGATCTTGACCGACGATCGCCTGACTATCGCCCGAACCTGATCGTTTGCCATAAAATCGTCGAATTTCGTCGGTATCGGTGTACAAATTGTGGATGATGGCGCCCTGACCCGCTATACTTTGATAGTGAGCGCGGTTTCGAGGGCATGATGGGGCGGGCCGGCAAGCGGCTTCGAACGCCCGGCGATCATCGTAGCTCCGGCCGACGGCGCCGGCATTTCGCGACCTTATTCTCAGGGAGGGCTTTTTGGCCAAGGTCATCACCATTACATCCGGCAAGGGCGGTGTCGGCAAGACCACGACCTCGGCGGCCTTCGCCACGGGCCTGGCCCAGCGCGGGCACAAAACCGTGGTCATCGATTTCGATGTCGGCTTGCGCAATCTCGACCTGATCATGGGGGTCGAGCGCCGTGTCGTGTTCGATTTCATCAATGTCATCAATGGCGACGCCAATCTGAATCAGGCGTTGATCAAGGATAAACGCGTCGAGAACCTGTATATCTTCCCGACCTCCCAGACGCGCGACAAAGATGCGCTGCGCAAGGAGGGGGTCGAGCAGGTGATGGCGGAGCTGCGCGACAATTTCGATTATATTCTGTGCGACAGCCCGGCCGGAATCGAGCAGGGCGCGCTGACGGCGCTCTATCATGCCGACGCGGCGGTGATCGTCACCAATCCCGAGGTATCCTCGGTGCGCGACAGCGACCGTATCCTCGGCATGCTGGCCTCGAAATCGCGGCGGGCCGAGCGCAACGAGGCGCCGGTCGAGGAATATCTGCTGCTGACCCGCTATTCACCCGAACGCGTTGCCCGGGGCGAGATGCTGTCGATTTCCGACGTACAGGACATTCTGTCGGTCCCGCTGATCGGCGTCATTCCCGAGTCGGAAGCGGTGCTCAAGGCGTCCAACACCGGAACGCCGGTCATCCTTGATCAGGACAGCAGTGCCGGCCGGGCTTACGAGGACGCGGTCGCTCGTTTCCTCGGTGATCAGCGCGAGATGCGCTTTCTCAAGACCGAAAGGCGGAGTCTGTTTCGCACCCTGTTCGGGAAAGCCTGATGAGCCTGCTGAACTTCTTTCGCAGACGAGACCCCAGCGCCTCTATCGCCAAGGAGCGTCTGCAGATCGTGCTGGCCCATGAGCGCGTCGGCCGCCACGCTCCGGATTTTCTGCCGCTGATGCAAAAGGAAGTGCTGGCGGTGGTAGCGAAATATCTCGATGTCACCGACGAGATGATCAAGATTCATCTCGAACGGGTCGGCGAGACGTCGGTGCTGGAGATCAATGTCGAATTCGACAAGGCGAGGGCCAAGCCGCCGGTCGGCGCAAAAGCCGGGATCGCCGTGAAGGGCGCATGAGAACACCCGTACTTGGCACCGCCGGGACGCTGGCCGATCTGGCGGCGGTTACGCCACCGCTCGGGCTGTTTCTCGATGTCGATGGCACGCTCGTGGATCTGGCCGAGCATCCCGACGAGGTCGTGGTTCCGCCGGGGCTTCTCCAGGATCTGGTCGCGGCGGAGACTGCTTTGGGCGGTGCCGTAGCGCTGGTCAGCGGCCGGCCGATCACCGCGCTCGATCGGCTGTTCGAACCGGTTCGGCTACGGGCCAGCGGTGTTCATGGTGCCGAGATCCGAAACACCCCGCTGGGCGCTTGCGACATGCTGGCCGCCGGACAATTGCCGGACGCGTCGTGGCACGCGCTGACGGCTCTGCTCGGTGATTTTCCGGGAACCTTCGCCGAAAACAAGCGAGTCAGTTTCGCCGTCCATTTCCGCACGCCGGACGGCGATGAAGCGGCCCTTCAGGCGGCTTTGACGGCGTTCATGACCCGCTGGCCGGTGCTCGATCTGGAACTGATCCCGACCCATCGGGGCTTCGAACTCAAGCTCGCCGGTTTCGACAAGGGGCGGGTGATCGATCGGTTCATGAGCAAGCCGCCCTTCGCGGGCCGTGTTCCGATCTTCATTGCCGACGATCCGGCCGACTGGCCCGGCTTTCGGGCGGTTCTGGCGCAAGGCGGCCTCGCATTTTCGGTCGGGTGGAACAACGCTGAACTTTCAGGCTCGTTTCCCGATCCCGCCGCCGTTCGCCGCTGGCTGTCCGCCCGAAAGGGCTGACCTAGTTCATGCCGGACGAGACCAGTGCGCTGCCGCTGAAATTGCAGCTATACTGAACCACCGTGCCGGGCGCGGCTGTGACCGGCCGGGCACTGAGGCGAACGGTCGTGGCGTCGCCGGCCGAACTGATGGCGGGCGTTGCGTAATTGACCGCCCGGCCATCCAGTGCCTGAGCGAAGAGACCTTGGCATTGATTGGCCAGACCGCTGGGCGTCGCCGGCACCGATGCGGTAAAGGTCGGGGCGGGCGTCGTATTGATGACCACCGGTGTCGGTGGCGGTGCATCGGAACCGCAGGCCGCTACGACGAAGGGCACGGCGAGCAGGGCGAGTTTTGGACGCATGATGGCTTCCTTCCATGGTGGCGGTCGCAGGCGCCGCCGCTGCGTCCGGGGGCGCAGCGGCGAATCACTGGTTATTGCCAATGACCTTCGACCCATTCCCAGCCGTTGGGCTGCTGGATCCAATGGCCCGGCTGCCAACTGGCGGTCGAACTTACCGTTGTCGGCCGCGCAACATACTGACCATGCATCCAAACCCAATCGCCGCCGGTCCACGTCCAATGTCCGGTTTCCCAGACCTGCACGGTGGTGGATGACGTGGTCATGGTCGGCGGCGGGGGCGGTGGCGGTTCGTCGCGCGGCGGGGGTGGCGCGTTCGGCGCCAGAATTATCGTCGCTTGAGCCACCTGCGGGCCGCCGGGCGCGGCAGGCGACTGGGCCAGGGCCATTCCACCAACCGCTAAGAGAGCCGGTACAGTCAGGCTCACCATATAGCATGAGCGCATGTCGAACTCCTATGATCGTGGACGATAGATAAAAAAACACGAAGTGAAATAACCGGTTCCCTAAATTCGAAAATTTTATCAAACATTGGCGTATGTGACGACAAAAAACTCCCAAAATGGAAGTCAATTACTCTATTGGAATGCGTCTAGAAATGGCATTATTCAGCGGTGGTGATAACGGTATTGGATTGTTTCGGCGAGCGGTACGTGCCACGCGCTCGCCGGCAGTCGGCTCAAACGCGGATACCCCCGAAGAGCCAAAGCACCAAGACGACGATTAGCAGCAGTCCCAGAACGCCACCGGCTCCCGCTCCGCCATAGCGGTTATAACCATAATATCCGCCGCCTCCACCGAGCAGCAGCACCAGCACGACGATAATCAAGATGGTAGTCATTTGCCACGTCTCCTTCCTGGACTTGCGAGATAGGCATGGCCGGTTCGGGTTGTGGTCTCGGCAGGGTATTATGGCAGGCGACCCGAAAACTTGTGCACCTCCCATCTCGTCTCGTAAAGTGCGGCACCGGGTACGAAACCGGTGCCGCAGCGGGAATCATCAGCCTGGCGGCTTCTTTTCCTCGTCCTTCTTGGCAGGGGGGTGCGGTGCCTCTGCCGGGTGCGGCGGTGGTGCGGGGTGGGCGGCCGCGGCCGGCGGCGGTGGAGCCGGGTGTGGCGCCGATGCCGGATGTTCCGGCGGACGGGCCGTCGGCTCGTGCGCCGCAGGGGCAGGATGTTCCGGCGGGCGGGCCGCCGGCTCGTGAATCACAGGGGCAAGATGTTCCGGGGGACGCGCCGCCGGTTCATGGTTCGGGGCCGGCGGCTGTTCCGGACGGGCCGCGGGCTCGCGACCCGCCGGCGTTGTGTGTTCCGGTGGGCGCGCTGTGGGTTCCCGGTTTGGGGGCGCCCGCTCGTCGGGGCGTGCCGCCGGTTCGCGGCCACCCGGTGCGGTGTGTTCCGGGGGAAGTGCTGCTGGCCCGCGGTTCGGCGCTCCGGCCCGCGCGTCTGGAGGTACGACAGGTTCGTGCGTCGGCGTGGCGTGTTCCGGTGGCCGCGCGGCGGCCCCGGTTCCCCCAGCTGGCGGGCGCTCGGTCCCGGCCGGTCGGGCCGGAACCACGCCTGGACCCTGGAACTGCGCCGGGCGCGCGGTGGCCGCGACCGGTGGATGGCCGCCATTTTGCTTGGCCGAGAGCTGCGGATTCTTCGCCGCGGCCGTTACATGCTGGATCTGAGCGGGCGGCGGCGCGACATGATGCTCATGCTCGACCGTAACCTGTGCCGCGGTCGGCTGGGCCTTCACGCCGTTGGTGCCGCCGTTGAAACTGACGCGGTTGTTGTTGTTGACGATCGTGACGTTCGATTCATAGACGTTGGTGATGTGTGCCTCGCCGAAATTATTGACGACGCGGTTATACGCGAAGTTGCCGTGTTCCCACCGACCGCCTTCGTAACCCTCTCCGCCATAGCCGAAGCCATAATCGATCCCACCATAGAAGCCGACATGCGTCCCCCAGTAGCCGTCATGGAAAAGATAGGCGCCGTCGGACCAACCCCAATAAGGCGGAGTCCAGAGAAGGTTCACTTCCGGTGGTTGAACCCAGGTACCGGGAACCCAGTAATAACCGGCGTCATTGTCGTAGCCCCAATAGCCGGGCGTCCAGATATAGCCGGGCTCGGGAATCGGGGGTTGGTCATAGACCGGCAGAATCGGGGGCTCGACCTGAACCGTGATCGCGATTTGTGCTGCGGCGGGGACGGGTGCCACGGCCATGAGAGGGCTCGCCAGCATGGTCGCCGCAAGCAAAAGACTCCGGAGAGTTTTGAATGTTTTATCGTTGGAGACTGTCATCTTTGCCTCGTCATGAGGGGAGATCCCCCGAACCCATCCGTCCGAGTCGCCGAAGCGGCTTCTTCGATGGTCCGAACACAACGGATGCAGCCGTATTTTGGTTCCTTCACGCAAGTTTCGGTCGTCCGGACCGACCGAGAGCAATGGAACTCGCGGGCTCTGCCGCGGTTTAATGCTGCGCTTGTGCTGGATCTTCAGCTCGGGTCAGCCGGTACGCCGGACGGTGCGACCGCTGGCGTGCAGAAAAGGAGCCAACGTGATGACAGGTTTATATCGACTGACTGCAAGCGTCCTCGCGGCGCTGGTCTTACTCGTTGCGCCGCTGGCGCGGGCGGCCACGGATGAGCAGGATCTCGTCGATCGGTCGCGCATCGTTCTCGACGATGTGAAGCGCGACAAGGAATTCGGCAATGCCGCGCAATTGCTGAAGCGCGCCAGTGCGGTGCTGATCGTACCGTCGCTGTTCAAGGGCGGCTTCTTCATCGGCGGCGAAGGCGGCAGCGGCGTGTTCCTGACCCGTCAGCCGGACGGCGGCTGGAGCTATCCCGCCTTCTATACGATGGCATCGGCCTCGTTCGGGCTGCAAATCGGCGCCCAGGAGTCTGAATTGGTGCTGATCGCGCTGAGCGATCGGGCAAAGCGCGCTTTCATGGCCGATGAGTTCAAGCTCGGTGCGGAGGCCGGGCTGGCCGTCGTCACGCTCGGCGCGTCCGCAGAAGCCGCTACGACCGCCAACCTCAATGCCGACATCGTCGTTTGGGCCTCGTCTTCGGGCGCGTATGGCGGGCTGACACTGAACGGCACGATCATCAAGCCGCGCGATAGCTACAACGAGGCTTATTACGGCCGAGCCAGTTCGCCGGCGACGATTACCGCCGGCAGCGGTGTTGCCAATCACGCGGCCGACGCGCTCCGCACGACGCTGCGGGGCATGAGCTAAATCGAAATACCCACGGAAGATCGGCGCCAACCCGGCGTTCGGTTCATGATCGAAAGGAACAGCGTCATGGATAAGGATCGCATCGTAGGCGCGGCGCACCAGGCGACCGGTGCTATCAAGGAGACGGTCGGTAAAGTTACCGGCGATACCAAGACACAAGTCGAAGGAAGCGCCGAAAAGGCCGCCGGCAAGATCCAAAACGCCGTTGGCGGGGTCAAAGACGCGGTTCGCGACGCCTCGAAGCGCTAACCGACCGTTCTGCGACACATCGAAGGCAGCCGGAGCAATACGCTCCGGCTGCTTTTTGAATGCCGTGGCCGAACCGGGACGCAACACCCACTATTTCGGTGTAATCGGCGCCGGCTGACCGGCGCAACTGGGCAAATCCAGATCCAGCAAACCCCATTCGGGCGCCGATGCCGTCCAGATATAGCCGGCCGGGCGGCCGAGTTCGGGGTCGTCCAAGGCACCCGCCCGCACCACCATGAGATCCGGCCGGCTTTGTGACTCGCTGAACAAGGGCGTTCCGCATGTCGGGCAAAAACGCCGCCGCAACGCGTTGCCGCTGTCCGCGGTGCTGCGGTATTCGCTGACCTCGCCGGTCAGCCTGAAGCCCGCGGTTTTGAAGATCGCGTTGATCGACGCATTGCCCGACGACAGATATTGGCAATCTCGGCACCAACAGGCGCGCGTGGCGACCGGCGGCGCGTCGAATTCGAAGCGAACCGCTCCGCAAAAGCACCGCCCGGTAATCGGCTGGGTCATCCGTCCTCTCCTCCTCTTCGTGGCCGCGCAGAGTCAAGGCGATGTCGGCGGCGATAACAAGCCCGGCGTTCATGCGACCGACCGACCGAGGCGTCTGCCCCCCAGAAGAGCCAGGAGTTCGGTCATCGGCGATTTGTGCGGCGCGCATCGGCGACGATGGAATTGATATCCGGGGTGACAATCGGGGCGATGGCGGCCGGCCGTTTCTGATCCGGTTTGTCATCGATGCTCGTTGCCCCAAAGCAGCCAGCACCCGCAGGACGAGGCCAAGGCCCGCCCCCGGCTTGCCGCGCTCGATCTGGCTCACCCAAAGACGACTGACGCCGATCCGGGCCGCCAGATCCGCCTGATCGAGCCCAAGAGCGCACCGTCGATCCTTGATCAAGGCGCCGACGGCCGCGGGTGTTTGGAGCGGGATGTCTCCATGTAAGCCTTCGCATGCTTTCCGCCCTGAAAGCATCAGCATACATTTTGGTATG
>JAXDMU010000411.1:0-21695 GCA_034665905.1 Aliidongia sp.
GCCGACATCCGCGTTGGTCCCGCTGAGCGGCCCGGCCAGGGCGATCATGATATCGGCCCGCGCCGGAGCCGGTGCGGCGAGCAGGGCGATGAGCGCAAGCAGAGCGAGAAAGTATTCGGCAAAATGCGGGAAGTTCGTGCGCATCGATAAGTCCTACCGTCGTTCCGTAGGGCAGTAGAGGCAAAAAACATGATCCAATGACTAAGAATAATCCGATCATTCCAAACGATGGGCATTAGCGGCAACATTAATTTTCCACGACACAGCTGCCCACCCCTCAACCCTGCCCGGTTCGGTGACACTCAGTACCGGTAGCCTGCCGGAACGGACAGGTAACCCCCACGCTGCCACCGACATCGGCCCGAGGCAATTCCCGACCAGATCGATCTCCTCGTGCGCCAGTTCGGGGAACGTGATGAGGAGTTGCAGTCGTGCCGATTTCTCCTTGCCCTTGGCCATCAGGCTGTGGATCACCTTCGTCAGGGGGCCGGCGACCGCATGATCCCGACGATCGCGCCGGACAGGCGGGGCTGCAAACCGGCTGTTGCAGGGTTCGTAGAAGAAGGCATGACCGGTGCCGCCATCGCCGGTGGGAAAGCGGATCGGCTGGCCGACAGCGATATTGCCACTGTCGGGCACCGGCGCCCCGAAACCGCGATCACGGTGACCTCGCCCGCCGCGCCAACTCCATCGCGGTAGACTGGTTCAATCACCGGCGCCTGCTCGGCCCAATCGGAAACGTCCCGCCAGCCGAGGCCGAAGCAAGATATTATGCCGACCTTGAGGCAACCGGCATGGCAGCCTGACTCAAGAAAACCAGCCGCCGGCAAACCCGGCGCGGTTCATAGTTATAATTTTTTTAAGAACCTTCCTCCACACTACAGAGTTACTGAATTGCGACGGACTGAATTGCGACGGATTGAAGGTGGTCAGTGCCTCGCCACCTTCGATTACACTAAACGTCGCGCCAAAGTATCTATACAGAATAGAGGTAGATTGAGTATGATCGAGGTCTTGCCACTCACTGACATGCCGGCGTCGCGTGGCACCACCTCTATTGAAACGATGTCTCTCTCGCCATTCATGCTTGGAAATTTCCGCCCTGTGCGGCGGGAGAATACGGCTGAGCACATACCCTTCGCGGGAAGGCTCCCGCCCGAGCTGGATGGGGTATATCTGCGGCTCGGACCCAATCCGCAATTCGAACCGATAGCCCCGCATCACTGGTTCGATGGCGACGGGATGATCCATGAAATCTCCCTCGACAGTGCCAACGGTGATATTAGCTATCGGAACCGTTATGTCCAGACGTCCTCCTGGCAAGAGGATGCAAAAGCCAGCAAGGCACTGCGTCCCGGTCTCATGCACCCACCGGATATCGAGCGCGTGCTGGCCGGCGGCCAGCCTTACAGAAGCACGGCCAATACCTCGGCCGTCTTCCACCACGGTCGGGCGTTGGTTCTGTCTGAATTTGGCGAATCTTACGAGATTTCCTTACCCGATCTGAAGACGCTAGGTCCGGTCCATATCGGCGCGGATGCCAGCCTGAACTTTACGGCCCATCCCAAGATCGATCCCGCGACCGATGACCTGGTCTATATCGGCTATCGCATCGGTCTGCGTCCCTATGTCACCTATGGGGTTCTGGCGGCAGACGGCACCACCAAACACGAGACTACCGTCGATACGGCACGGCCGAGCATGATGCACGATTTCGCGATTTCCGCTCACTACGCCGTTCTACTCGATCAACCGATCTATTTCGATCCTGCGCGAGCGCTGGCGGGCAATTCCGGCTGGACCTACGATCCTGCGCAGCCTGCCCGTTTCGGTATTTTGCCCCGTTACGCCTCGGGTGACGAGATCCGTTGGTTCGAGACCCCGCCTTGCTGCGTCACGCATTTTGTCAATGCCTATGAGGCTGGAACCGAACTCGTCGTGACCGGCATCCGCTATGCGACCTTGCCGGACGGTCTCGTTTTCGACCAACGCACGCAAGTAGAGCCCTTGAGGCCGAGCGCCGGGCCGGTCCAGCCTTTCCTGCACCAATGGCGCTTCGATCTGGCGACGGGTGAGGTGCGGGAATGCCCGCTCGGCGATACAGCGGTCGAATTCCCGACGATCAACCCGGCCGTGACCGGCCGATCCGCTCGATATGTCTATTTGATAACCGAGGGGCGGAGCAATGGTATCCTGAAGCATGATGCTTTGACCGGCATCAACTCGGTTCGCCCGCATGGCCGAGGCCGTTGCGGCGGCGAAGCCACTTTTGTACCGCGCGCGGGCGCGACGGCGGAGGATGACGGCTACCTGCTCACCTTTGTCTGGGATGGCGCCGCCGGCCGAAGTGAATTTCTGATCCTGGACGCTGCCGCCATCGATTTGGATCCGATTGCACGCGTGATCTTACCGACACGTGTTCCATTCGGCTTTCACGGTACGTTCATTGCCAGGTCAACTTTTGGGACACGGGGCTAGTCGATGCGGCGGGTCGCTATCATAGGGTCGGGAGCCGCGGGGCTCAGCGCGGCGTATCATCTGCGTAATTGCTGCGCACCAATACTCTTCGAGCGGGATGATCGCTTCGGCGGCCATGCGCAGACCGTCGTCGTGCCCGGCGGCCCTGATGCCGGTTTACCGCTCGACGTCGCGTTCATGGTCATGAACGCGAGCAAATATCCGCGCATGTCTCAAATGTTCGACGAACTCGGTGGAATAGGATGCGAGCCGAGCGAGATGTCCTTCTCGTATTGCTGCCGCGTCACCGGACGACAATTCTCGATCAATCATGACGACTGGACTTTGGGCCGCTCGGGACGCCCGCCCCCGCCAATTCTCATCGGCTTGTTGGCCGAAATCGGACGATTCTGCCGACATGCAAGAGCGGCCATTGCCGAGGGGCGACTTGGTCGCCTGACGCTTGCTGAGTTTCTGGTTGAATTCGATACCTCCGACGCGTTGCGGGAGTTCTATATTTTGCCGATGGGATCGGCGTTGTGGTCGGCACCACCTGGAGAGGTGCTTCGCCTTCCCGCCGAGCTATATTTGCGTTTCCTCGACAACCACGGCCTGCTTACGTTAGCGGCGGGGCTGCGCTGGCAGCACGTTCGCGGCGGCAGCCGGACTTACGTCGAGGCGGTGCTGCAAGCGATGGGCGGAGGGGCGTTGCGCAAGGCAACTGCGGTCCAGCGGATAACCCGCGATCGCGACGGCGTGACGGTACACCTGCCCGATTCCAAACGCGAACGTTTCGACGCCTGCATCGTCGCCACCCATGCCGACCAAGCACTCGCCTTGCTGGGCGATCCCAGCCTCGAAGAACAGAACCTGCTCGGCGCAATCCGCTATCAGTCCAACATCGGTATTCTCCATTGCGACGAAAATGTCATGCCGCCCGAACCGGCCAACTGGGCCTCCTGGAATTATGAGCGAGAGGATATCGGCGAAAGCCGGGCGGTCTGCATCACCTATCATCTCAATCGGCTACAGGGTCACCGCGGCGCAGCGAAACAGTACTTTCTCACGCTGAACCGGCGCGCGCCGATCGATGAGGCGAAAATCATTTCATATTTTCGCTTCGAGCATCCAATGTTCGATCTGGCGGCCCTTGACGCGCAGCGCGCCCTGGCAAAGCGCGGCATGCGTAACCACACCTGCTTCGCCGGAAGCTATTTCGGGTATGGCTTTCACGAAGACGCCATCGCCTCGGGGTTCGCAGCAGCCGAGGCGACCGAGGCCGGAAATGCGCCCGGCTACAGTGATGACGCGCCATGACCGCCGCCCGGATCTATCACGGCCATCTCGTCCATGTGCGTCATGAACCTGTGCGGCATGCGTTCACCTATCCGACGTTCATGTTGGGCGTGCCTGTCGCTGAACTCGACGCAATTGCCGCCCGCATTCCGCTCCTCGGGCACAATCAACTCCGCCTCTGCACGATCCGCGACAGCGACTATCTCGGCCGTGAACCCGGCAGCCTGACCGAGAGGCTGGGTCGCTCACTGGCGTCCGCCGGCTTCAGTCTGGATCACTACAGCTCGATCCAACTCCTCACGGTGCCGCGCGTCCTTGGCTTGGGCTTCAACCCGCTCAGCCTGTTCATCTGCCTTGACCATGCAGGAGCGATCCAAACTGTCGTCGCGGAGGTCCACAATACATTCGGCGAGGTCGAGATCTACGTTATGGGCGAAGCCGAGCGCGTCGGCAAGACCGCCGACCCCGCCCGATTCCGGTTCCCAAAGACACTTTTCGTCTCGCCGTTCAATGGTGTCGAGGGTCAATACGACCTGAAGATCGGCGCCATCGGGACACGGATCGATCTCGACCTGGCTCTGCGCGTGCATGACAGGACGGTGATTCAGACCGCGCTGCACTTGATGGGCGAACCGCTAACCACCGGCGCACTGGCGCGAACCTTGCTGAAGCACCCCTTGACCGCGGCACTGGCCTTCCCCCGGATCGCCCATCAGGCGTTGATCTTGCGGTATGTCAAAGGACTGAAGCCTCGGCTGAAACCGAACCCCCGCCGACGCGGCGGCGCCGCCGCGGTCGGTTCCGAATCTTCAATGCAGCCATCGAGGGAATATGACCGCCAGCGCGACTGAGGCTCTGAGGCAGGCGGCCGGGCGAGCAGGGCTTGCCACCGCGCGGCTGGAGCAGCGCATCGCTTGCGTGACCATCGCGACACCCGCCGTGGGAACCATCGTGGCCCTGGTGCTTGCGGTGCATGGCACTGTCCAGCCCGGTCGGCTGGAACTGGCGGTGGCGCTGATTTTGATCCTCCTCACGGAGTTGGGGCTCACTGTCGGTTTTCATCGCCTCGTCGTCCATCGCTCCTTCACCGCCCCGCGCCCCGTGCGCGGGCTCGCCTGGCGGGAAGTCGATCCGAGTTGGCTCGCGATCCGCTTGCTCGCCTGGCTGGGAATTGCCGGGGAAGTGCGACTTCCCCAACCGGCTCAGATGGTACTCGGGTGCCGCGGGCGGGCCGGTGAAACGAGACCCTCTCAATCCGACGGAGACACCCCATCATGACGACGTCCAGAGGCGCGTCGGCGGAAGCTATCCAGTTTCACTATGATTTGGCGAACGAGTTCTACGCGCTTTGGCTCGACTCTTCGATGACCTACACCTGCGCGCTCTTTGCCGACGGTGAAGACGCGACGGCGCTGCATCAGGCGCAGATGCGAAAACTCGACGACCACGCCGCCCAGGCCGGTGTGGTCGCGGGTGCGCGCGTGCTCGACATTGGTTGTGGTTGGGGCGGGATGCTCCGCCGGCTCCTCCGCGTGTCCGGCGCTAGCCAAGTTGTTGGCCTGACCCTCAGCGCGCAACAGAAGACCTGGATCGAAGGTGAACCGGACCCGCGGCTCGAGGTCCGGCTGGAGGATTGGCAGGACCATAACCCGGCCGAACCCTACGACGCGATTGTCTCTGTCGAGGCTATGGAAGCGTTCGTGCGGCCTGGCCAGAGCACCGCGGAGCGGGTCGCTGTCTACCGCAAATTGTTCGACCGGTGCCGCTCCTGGCTAAGGCCGGGGGGCATGGTTTCGCTCCAGACCATCGCCTACGGCAATGCCCGGCCGGAAGATCTGGACCGTTTCATCTCCGAACAGATCTTCCCGGAATCTGACTTGCCACGCCTCGCCGAGATCGCCGAGGCGATCGAGCAGCGTTTTGAGATTGTTCGGCTGGTGAATGATCGCGCCCAATATCTACGCACTGTGAGGGCTTGGCTCGCCCGGCTCCGGTCAAATAGAACCGCCGCCATTTCCATGGTCGGGCCTGAGAATGTCCAGCGGTATGAAGAGTACTTACGGCTTTGTACTTACATGTTCGCCTCTGGGAGCTGTGATCTTTACCGAATCGCACTGCGTCGTATCGACAGACCACATGTTACACGTCGAACCACTAATTGAGATAGGACGAGGACAGGAAAATGGGCCAGAAAACTAGTGATGTGGAAAACTGGATTGTGACTTATGTGGCAAAGCTCCTGGAGGTTGCTCCAGAGAGCCTTGACGTCGACGAGGCATTGGTGAATCTCGGCCTGTCGTCACGCCAGGCCCTCATGCTGACGGCGGGTCTCGAAGAGTTCCTCGACAAACCGGTCGATCCCGCGCTGGTCTGGGAGTTTCCAACGATCCGGCAGTTGGCGCGGCATCTGAGCGAAGGAGAATGAATTCGCCGTTCCCGGCGGACCGCGGAGCCCGGACGCCATTCCCGCTCGATTTGGGGCTGATCGCGCGAGGAGAGGTCGACGACGGCACCATCCGCGCAGTGCTGCGCATCGGTCTCGCGTCTGAACTTCGCCGGCTATCGTCCGGTGGTCCGGCAGCGCAGCTCGCACAAAAACTGGCGCTCGTCCATGAACTCGCATGCAGCCCGATCACCTCGGGCGCGGTGCAAGCCAATGAGCAGCACTACGAAGTTCCCAGCGAATTCTTTCGCCTGGTACTCGGCCATCGCCTGAAATATAGCTGCGCCTACTGGCATGAGACGGCGGATCTTGATGCGGCGGAAGATGCCATGCTGGATTTGGTGTGCCGCCGCGCCCGCATTGAGGATGGGCAGTCGATCCTGGACCTTGGTTGTGGCTGGGGCTCACTTACGCTCTATCTCGCCGAACATTATCCCAATAGCACGGTACTTTCACTGTCTAACTCTCGCTCGCAGAAATCTTTTATCGAAAATGAAGCTCGGGCGCGCGGGCTGACTAATGTAGCGATTGAGTGTGATGACATCGCGCATTGGGAAACATCGCGCAAATTCCAGAGAGTTATTTCCGTCGAGATGTTTGAACATGCCCGAAATTATAAGAAATTGTTGCACAAGATCGCTCATTGGATGACGCCTGACGCTTTGTTGTTTGTGCATATTTTTTCGCACCGGCAACATGCATACCTCGTCTCCGATAACTGGATGGCGGATAATTTCTTCTCCGGCGGAATAATGCCGTCGACCGACCTGCTGCTCTATTTCCAGGATGACCTGACGATTACCGATCAATGGTGTGTCGACGGTACACACTACCAGCGCACCTGTGAAGCCTGGCTTTCTCGGCTCGATGAGCGCAGAGACCGAGCGCTTGCGATCCTCGAACAACACTATGGCAAGGACCCAGCGATCATGGCACTTGCCAGTTGGCGCCTGTTTTTCCTGGCCTGCGCCGAGATTTTCGGCTTCGGAAAAGGGCAGGAATGGATGATCTCTCATCACCTCCTGAGGAAAAGATCGGGGCTTCCATGATTCATCAAATCTTGCGCGAGCACGCTCGGGCAACCCCGGACGCAACGGCAGTCTCTTTCCTCAGTTATCCGGAGCGGCAAGAGCGCATTGAGACATTGAGTTACGCCGAACTCGATCTGCGCGCCGGGGCGATCGCCGCCCAGTTGTCATCATGCGCAAATCCCGGCGATCGGATTCTGCTGGCGCACGCCCCCGGTCTGGCCTTCGTCGAAAGTTTCTTCGGCTGCCTCTATGCCGGCATGGTGGCCGTGCCCCTCGCTCCGCCCAGCGCTCGCGGCCAAGGGCGCGTGGAAGGCATCGCGACCGATGCGCGCGCAAACATCCTGCTGGTAACCGATGCCCAGAAGAGACGCTGGGTAAACCGGGGCGATCAGCGCTTCTCGATTCAGAGCAGCGAGAGCATGGCCGAAGCGAAGGATTATGCCTTCCGCGAACCGCGCGATGGTAACGATCCCCTGGCCTTCCTGCAATACACGTCCGGGAGCACTGGGGATCCGAAGGGTGTGATGGTGCGTCATCGCGCGCTTCTGTCCAACCTCGATCAGATCCGGGTCGCCGTCGATCTCGGCGCATCGAGCGTCGCGCTCAACTGGCTACCCCTCTACCATGACATGGGACTGATCGGCACGCTGCTGACGCCGATTTATTGCGGCTTCCCGACAATCCTGATGTCTCCCGTCACTTTCATCCAGCACCCTGCCCGCTGGTTACAGGCGATCGGGCGCCACGGCGCAACGATCTGCGGCGGGCCAAACTTCGGCTACCGACATTGCGTCGACCACGTGCCGGACCACTTGCGCACGAGTTTCGACCTGTCGCGCTGGCGCACCGCTTATTGCGGGGCGGAGACGATCCACGCTGCGACGCTGGCCCGGTTTGCCGAAACATTCGCGCCCAGCGGCTTTCGTGCGTCGAGCCTCTATCCGTGCTACGGGCTTGCCGAGGCGACCCTGTTTCTCACGGGTAGCGCTCCCGACCAAGGCGCCATTGTCAGGCGCTTTGATGCGGAAGCCCTCGAACACGGTATTGCTCGACCAACGGATCAGCCCGACGAGACGCTACGAGATCTGGTCGGCTGTGGCGTCCCTTTTTCGGGCACCGACGTCAGAATCGTCGACGGCCAAGGCGAAGAAGTGCCGGAAGGTCACATCGGCGAGATCTGGGGATGCGGTCCCGGCATTGCCAGCGGCTATTGGGGGCGAGAGGAGATTACACGAGAGATGTTCGCCGCCCCGCTGCCACAAGCGGCCGGGAAGGCGTTTCTACGAACCGGCGACCTTGGTTTCTTCTTTGAAGGCCAGCTTTTTGTGTGCGGCCGCCTCAAGGACCTGATCATCGTCGACGGCCGCAATATTGCTCCGCACGATCTGGAATGGACCGTCGGCGAGAGCCATTGCGAGGTCGCCGCAGCCGCAGCATTCGCCATATCGCGAGATAGTACAGAATACGCAGCGATGCTCGTCGAGATCAGGCGTAGCGACGCTTCGGCCGAACTTGACGCGATTTGTGCCGCAGTCCGCCGAGCGGTTGCGATATCGCATGACGTAGCACTCGACTCCATCGCCTTCGTTCGAACCGGGGCATTGATCCGAACGACGAGCGGTAAACTGGCGCGCGGCCATTGCCGGCGCGCTTATCTCGATGGACAATTCGCCCTGCTGTACCAATGGCAAATCCACCGCCCGGCCACCCTCGCGACACAATGAGTTGTCCGCTATGACCTCACCTTATCTCCAAATTGCGGTACTGCTGGCGTGGGATAAGAGGCGCGTCCGCAACGCCCGGGCATTGCGGCCGAAAGGCATTGTCAAAGTCTACTCCATGACGATAATTGTCACCGGCGAACGGCCGGTGCTGAACGCCCCCTTCTCTGGCGTGCATGGCCGATGAGCGTCAGACTTTCGGGGACTCTGACCGTGGAAAATGGCGCGACTCGCCGGCCAAGCCTCGGGATCATCGGAAGCGGTATCGCCGGGTTAGGGGTAGCATATCAGCTACGCCATGAGTTCGAGATCACCGTCTTCGAACGCGACACGCAACTCGGTGGACATATCCGCCCGGTTCGAATTCTCGATTCCGATGGTGTTTCCCACGATATCGATACGGGTTTCCTTTTTTATCAACCTGCCTACTACCCTGAAATTCGCCGCCTCTTCGACGAACTCGGGGTACCGAATGGCGGCCTCGCTGCGGAGCCGGCTCTCGCAATCTGGGACCCTCAGCAAAACCTGCTCTCTAAACCGTCAGAATTCTTCCAGTTTAGCAAGGGCGCCCCTGCCGGCGAGGTCACTGCGGACCTTCGCCGCTTGACAAAGCTCTTTGCAACGCTGAATCACAACCCGACCCTGCTCCACGGCTCGCCCCTGACGGCGGGGCAGTATTTCGCGGAACAGGGCTATCATCCCCGCACCGTGGAATGCTTTATCGTTCCTATTCTTGCAGTGATCTGGGGGTTCCAGGATCATCAAGTGCGCGCCATGTCCGTTGGGAGCTTGTTCGGGGAACTTCGTCGCTTGACCTCGGCGCCCTGGCGGGTGAAGCCCACGTCGCGGCGATACCTCGATGCCCTTGTCGGCAGTCTTGGGTCGGTTCGCCTCCTGTCCGGCCGAAGAGTTGGTGCGATCGAACAGGCGGACGACCGGATCAAGGTCGTCTGCGAGGGCGAGATATTTGATTTTGACTATGTCGTCGTCGCCGCGCATGCGGATTGTGCATTGAAACTCTTGGGAGATCGCGACCGGCACCGGTTCGCACCCTTGGAAGCTCTCCACTATAATCACGGCATCGGAATCGTACATTCGGATCGGCGGATGCTTCCGCCTGTGGGGGCGAGTAGCCCGTTCACCTTAACTTGGCTGGAGCGTAACCCGACTCCACGATGGCTGGTGACATGGGATTTGGATGACGAAGGGGAAAGTGGCTGTACCCAAAGGCTTTTGATCTCGTTTGGCGACACTACGCTCCTGGAGAAGGGTACAATCGACGAAGCGCGCATTTACCGGGTTCTGGCCAGCAGTCACCCGTCGTTGACCCCGCAGTTCGTCAGCGCTCAGACGACCCTGGATCAACTCAACGATGGGCCGCGCCTGTTCCTCAGCGGTTCCTATTTCGGGTACCTTGGGAATCATGAAGATGCCTATCGATCTGCGCTCGTCGTCAGCGAACGAATTCGTAGATCGCAACATGCTCGGCCGGTATGACTTCACGCCACCGGGTAAAGTTGTCGAGCGCGGTGATTTACGGCCATCGCGAGCGGGGTCGATGGCGTCGCGCCCTGTGGCACTTTCTAGCGCTCGAAATCCGCGACCAGATCGAACGGCGGTTCGGGCGTAGGCATCTTCATCGGCGTGAACTCAGGACCGGTCAGAGCTCGCCAAGGCTCCCCGGCGTTTCCCGGGTTGGCACGACGGGTTGGACAGGCTTCGCTGCAATCATAAAGTAGCCTAAAGGAAAATGCGGGGCCGTGGCCCGAGAAATTCTCTTTCCCCAGTTAGTGCCAACGAACGAGAGGGCGAGATTTTGGATTGCGCGAGCCAAGACGCCGCCCAGCTTGGGTATACGTTGCGCGCATTTCGCCAGGATATCAGCGATAATCTCGGGCGCGCCGCCGATCGGTGTCAATTCGACCGCCTCCATCCCCGAGATTTCTAGGAAACGGAGCAAAGCGAATTGCGTATATCGATAATAATCATGAGGTTGTTCATGAAGCCAATAATAGAACGGGACATTCATCATGATTCTCCCATTCGGTGCCAGCACACGGGCCATCTCATTCCAGAGGCGCTCGGGGACTGGAATGTGTTCAAGCACGTCGGAAAGAATGATCGTATCGAACCGGTTATCATCGAACGGTAACGGTCGTGAAAGATCGACCGCCTCGTCGATATGTTGATTGCCGTGAAGCGTATTAGCCCAATCGACGCAGGTGATCTCGGTGGCGTGGCCGCGGTACAGGATGTACAGAGGCACCTTTCCGCACCCCAAATCGAGCAGGCGGCCGTTCTTCCGTTTGTCCATGGCCTTTTGATAGAATCGTGCGACAAGGGTGACCGCCAACCGTGAGCTGACGTTGACTTCAGTCGGATCGGATGACGCAACGAGCTTGCCCTTCCGCAGGACAAACTTACTCTCCTTCCAGATTTCGGTATTTTGCATCGTACCTGACTTTCCTCAGAGAGCCGATGATCGAATAAGGCTGCCGTATCACAAACAACCGATTGCGGGCCAAAGCAGTTGCCAGGCACGGCGGGAGCGACCGAGAATCGGGTTGGCGGCAAAGTCTGTGATCGAGATTTCCCGAACCGGGCGGCACAGAGTTTATGGTGAGGAACTCTGCCTTACGCCCGTCCAGCGTCCGCCGCATATTCGGACAACACCAGCGCGAACATGGCAAGATGCCAGGAATGTTCGGCCGAGTTTTCTTCGCGGCTGCGGTTGATCGGCGGCGATTGGCGGATAATCGATTTGAGCCGATCAAGCTCTACGAGAAAGGAGAGTTGCCGGGTGATTGTTTTCATTACCCAAAAGCCCTTCCCCTTGGCGGAACCCTCGCCGCTCACCCATGCCGCGGCAGGATCTCGGCCGCGATGCCCGGCACGCCCGGTCCATAAAGCTGTCGCGCCCGGCTTTCGAAGGCGGCGACCATGCGGCGCACCGCTTCGCTGAACAGCATCTCGATCACGCGTTGCAGCAGCATCGACTTGAATTCGAAATCGACGTAGAAATCGAGCATGCAGCCACCCTTCGGGACGGGCTCGAATTTCCAGTGATTTTCCAGATAGCGGAACGGCCCGTCGGAATAGGTCACATGGATGCAGCCGGGCGGCTCAAGCTGGACGACCGAGGTGAAGCGCTCGCGATACATCTTGAAGCCGATGGCGAGGTCGGCCTTGACGCGGTTGCCGTCGCGCGCGCGGATGCGGGCGCCGACGCACCAGGGCAGGAATTCCGGATAGCGCTCGATATCAGCGACCAGATCGAATAGCTGTTCGGGCGTATAGGGCAGCAGCCGCTGTTCGGCGTATTTCGCCATGGCGGCTCAGCCGGCGGCGGCGAGCTTGGCCGCGCGCGCCGCCCGCATTTGCTGGAAATCCGCGCCGGCATGGTAGGAGGACCGCGTCAGCGGGCTGGCCGCGACCATCAGGAACCCTTTGCCATAGGCGAGCTTGCGGTAGGACTCGAATTCCTCAGGCGTCACCCAATCGGCAATCGGATGATGCTTGGGCGTCGGCTGGAGATATTGCCCGATGGTCAGGAAATCGACATCGGCGGCGCGCAGATCGTCCATCACCTGCAACACTTCGGCCTTCTCTTCGCCCAGCCCGACCATGATGCCCGATTTGGTGAAGATCGACGGATCGACCCGCTTGACCATGTCGAGAAGCCGCAGCGAATGGAAATAGCGCGCGCCCGGCCGCACCGTCGCATAAAGCCGCGGCACAGTTTCCAGATTGTGGTTGAAGACATCGGGTCGGGCACTTGCCACGGCCTCGATCGCGCCCGGCTTGCGCAGGAAATCGGGCGTCAGCACTTCGATGGTCGTGGTCGGCGCCTGCGATCGAATCGCCCGGATGGTCTGGACGAAATGCGCGGCGCCGCCATCGTCGAGATCGTCGCGATCGACCGAGGTGACCACGACATGCTCAAGCCCGAGGCCGGCGACCGCGGCGCCAACATGCTCGGGCTCGTGCGGGTCGAGCTTGTCGGGCAGGCCTGTGGCGATGTTGCAGAACGCGCAGGCGCGGGTGCAGACGCTGCCCAGGATCATCACCGTGGCATGCTTCTGCTTCCAGCATTCACCGATATTCGGGCAGGCCGCTTCCTCGCACACCGTGTTCAGGCGCAACTCGCGCATCAGCTTGCGCGTCTGGTGATATTCCGGGCTGGTCGGTGCCTTGACCCGCAGCCATTCCGGCTTGCGCGGCGGCGGGCGATCCGGATTGGCGAGTTTCTCCGGATGGCGTGGCGCCGCGGCGCCCTCGACCGTGGTCATGACAAGATCCTTCGTTTCCGTACCCGCTAGAAGTGGATCGCCCGGCCATAGGCGTCAAGCACGGCCTCATGCATCATTTCCGAAAGTGTTGGATGCGGGAAGATCGTCGCCATCAGCTCGGCCTCAGTCGTCTCCAGCGTCTTGCCGACGACATAGCCCTGAATCAACTCCGTCACCTCGGCGCCGATCATATGGGCGCCCAACAGGGCGCCGGTCTTGGCGTCGAACACGGTCTTGACGAAGCCCTCGGTCTCACCGAGCGCGATCGCCTTGCCATTGCCGATATAGGGGAAATGGCCGATCTTCACCTCGTGGCCCGCCGCCTTCGCCTTGGCCTCGGTCAGGCCGACCGACGCGACCTGCGGCTGGCAATAGGTGCAGCCGGGGATATTGTCGGTGTCGAGCGGATGGACGCCCTTGACACCGGCGATATGCTCGACGCACAGCACACCCTCGTGGCTCGCCTTGTGCGCCAGCCAGGGCGGCCCGACCAGATCGCCGATGGCAAAGACCCCCGGTTCGCCGGTGAAGCAATATTGATCGATCACGACATGTGTCCGATCGACCTTGATTTTGGTGCCTTCGAGCCCGAGCCCCTCGACATTGCCGACGATGCCAATCGCCGTGATGACGCGATCGACCGTGACGCTCTCGGTCTTGTCCTTGCCGGCGATGGTCACCGTCACCGAATCGGTGCCGCGCTTGGCGTCCTTGACCGTGACGGAGGTCATGATCTTCATGCCCTGCTTTTCGAAGGATTTGCGGGCGAACGCCGAGATTTCTTCGTCCTCGACCGGCAAAACCCGGTCCATCATCTCGACCACCGTTACGTCGGCGCCGAGATTGCGGTAGAAGCTGGCGAATTCGATGCCGATCGCACCGGACCCGACGACCAGCAGCGATTTCGGCATCGCGGCCGGCACCATCGCTTCCTTGTAGCTCCAGATCAGCTTGCCGTCCGGCTCCAGGCCGGGCGCGATCCGCGCCCTGGCGCCGGTCGCCAGGATGACGTTCTTGGCGGTGAGGTCGGCGACCGGCTTGCCGTCCTTCTCGATTTTGACCTTGCGCGCGCCCGCGGCCACGCCATCGAGCCGCCCGGCGCCGTCGAACACCGTCACCTTGTTCTTCTTCAGCAGATGCTTGACGCCCGCCGCCAACTGCCCCGCAATGCCGCGCGAACGCTTGACGATCTTGCCCAGATCGAAGGTGATGTCCTTGGCGCTGAAACCATAGGCGTCGAGATTATGCAGCAGGTGATTGATTTCGGCACTGCGCAGCAGCGCCTTGGTCGGGATGCAGCCCCAATTGAGGCAGATGCCGCCCAGATGCTCGCGCTCGACCAAGGCGACCTTGAGCTTCAGCTGGGCCGCGCGGATCGCCGCGACATAGCCGCCCGGCCCGCCGCCGATCACGATGAGATCGAATGAGGTCTCCGCCATGGTCCTCTCCTACAGCAGCATCGACAGCGGATCTTCGATCAGCTTCTTGAAAACCTGAAGGAACCGCGCGCCCGTGGCGCCATCGATGACACGGTGATCGACCGACAGCGTGCAGCTCATCACCGTCGCGATGCCAAGTGCGCCGTTCTTGACGATCGGCCGCTGCTCGCCGGCGCCGACCGCCAGGATCGCGCCATGGGGCGGGTTGATCACGGCCGAGAACTCCTTGATCCCGAACATGCCGAGATTGGAAATCGAAAACGTGCCGCCCTGAAATTCTTCGAGCTTCAGCTTGCCGGATTTGGCGCGCGCACCCAGATCCTTCATCTCGTTCGAGATCGTGGCCAGGCCCTTGGTATCGGCGCGTTTGACGATCGGCGTGATGAGGCCGCCCTCAATCGCCACGGCAACCGCGACATCGACCGAGTCCCACATCAGGATGCCGTCATCCGACCAGGAGGCATTCGCCTCCGGCACTTTTTTCAACGCCAGCGCAGAGGCGCGGAGCACGAAATCATTGACCGACAGCTTGTAATCCCCGCCGCGGCCATTGAGATCGGCGCGGATCTTAAGCAATTCGTCGATTTCGCATTCGACCGTCAGGTAGAAATGCGGAATGGTCTGCTTGGCTTCGGTCAGGCGCTTGGCGATGGTCTTGCGCATGCCGGTATGGGCTACAAGCTGGTAAGGCGCATTGCCGGCGAGCGCCGCCACGCGGTCCTTGCCGAGAGCACCGCCCGAAGACGCCGCGGCGGGCGCTGTCGCAGCAGCGGATGGTGCGGCGGCGGCCGGCTTGGCCGTCGCGGGTTTGGCGAGAGCCGCCTCGATATCCGACTTGACGATCCGGCCATGCGGGCCGGAACCGGCGATGGCAGCGAGATCGAGCCCGGCCTGAGCTGCCATACGCTTGGCGAGCGGCGTCGCGACGACGCGGTCGCCGCCCGCTGTCGGCGGGACGCTTGGGCGCGATGGCGGGGCCGCGGCGCTGGCAGGTGCCGGCGCACTCGCCGAAACGGCCGGTGTCGGCGCAGGCTTGGCCGCAGGTGCTGCAAGAGCGGCCGAATCCTCGCCCTCCTCCAGCAACAGCGCGATGAGCGCGCCGACCTTCACGCCCTCGGTGCCGTCACCGACGATGATCTTGCCAAGAGTGCCTTCATCGACCGCCTCGACCTCCATGGTCGCCTTGTCGGTTTCGATTTCGGCCAGAACGTCGCCGGCCTTGACTGCATCGCCCTCGTGCTTCAGCCACTTGGCCAGATTCCCCTCGGTCATGGTCGGCGACAGGGCCGGCATCGTGATCTCAATGGGCATCTTCTTCCCCTTATCGCGAACCGCCTCAGCGGTAACAGACTTCTTTGGCGGCAGCGACGATGTCGGCCGTATGCGGCACAGCCAGACGCTCCAGATTGGCGGCGTAGGGCAGCGGCACATCGACGCCGTGCACGCGCTTCACCGGTGCATCGAGCCAGTCGAACGCGTGTTCCATGGTCAGCGCGGCAATCTCCGCACCGATACCGGCAAAGGGCCAGCCTTCCTCGACCGCCACGACGCGGTTGGTTTTCTTGATCGAATTCACCACGGTCTCGATATCGAGCGGCCGAATCGTGCGCAGATCGATCACTTCGGCCGAGATACCTTCCGCGGCGAGCGCCTCGGCCGCCTCGACGGCGAATTGCACCATGCGCGAGAAGGCGATGATCGTCACGCCGTCGCCCGGCCGCACGACACGCGCCTTGCCGATCGGCACGATCCAGTCGGGATGATCCGGCACGTCATGGGTCTGGCCGTAAACCAGCTCATGCTCGAGGAAAATCACCGGGTTCGGGTCGCGGATCGCGGCCTTGAGCAGGCCCTTGCAGTCGCTGGCGTAATAGGGCGCCACGACCTTGAGGCCCGGGCAATGCGCGTACCAACTGGCATAGCATTGCGAGTGCTGGGCGGCGACGCGCGAGGCGATGCCGTTCGGGCCGCGGAACACGATGGGCGCCCCCATCTGGCCGCCCGACATATAAAGCGTCTTGGCCGCCGAATTGATCAGATGATCCATCGCCTGCATGGCGAAATTGAACGTCATGAACTCGACGATCGGCCGAAGCCCGGTGAAGGCGGCACCGACGCCGAGACCGGCAAAGCCATGCTCGGTAATCGGCGTATCGATCACGCGGCGCGCGCCGAATTCGTCGAGCAGGCCTTGGCTGACCTTGTAGGCACCCTGATATTCGGCGACTTCCTCGCCCATCAGAAACACGCTGTCGTCGCGCCGCATTTCCTCGGCCATGGCGTCACGCAACGCCTCGCGCACGGTCTGCTTGATCGATTTGCCCGACCATTCGGGCTCGACCGGCGGCGGTGCGGAAATCGGGGCGGCCGGCACGGTCGCGGGGGCCGCTTGCTTGGGCGGCGGGGCCGCGGGCGACGGCGCCGTGGCGGTAGCGTCCGCCGATTCACCCTCTTCCAGCAGCAGGGCGATCGGCGTGTTCACGGCGACATTCTCGGTGCCCTCGGGCACCAGAATCTTGCCGAGCTTGCCTTCATCGACCGCCTCGACTTCCATCGTCGCCTTGTCGGTTTCGATTTCGGCGAGCACGTCGCCCGCTTTCACGCTGTCGCCTTCGGCCTTCAGCCATTTGGCGAGTTTGCCCTCGGTCATGGTCGGTGACAGGGCAGGCATCTTGATCTCGATCGGCACGGGCTGGGTTTCCCTTGGCGCTATGGGTCAGGCGTCGATCAGGACGTCGGTCCAGAGTTCGGACGGGTCCGGCTCCGGGCTCTGCTGGGCGAATTCGGCGGCGGCGGTCACAATGTCCTTGACCTCCTTGTCGAACTGCTTCAGCCCGGCTTCATCGGCTTGAGCCGAATCGAGAAGCCGCTTGCGCACCAGATCGATCGGATCATGCTCGGTGCGCATTTTCACCACTTCTTCCTTGGTGCGGTATTTCGCCGGGTCCGACATGGAATGGCCGCGATAGCGATAGGTCAGCATCTCGAGGATGATCGGCCCCGCGCCGGAACGCGCATGGGTGACCGCTTCCTGTCCGGCCTGATGCACTGCGACGACATCCATGCCATCGACCTGGAGGCCGGGAATGCCGTAAGCCTCGCCACGGACATGCAGATCGGCATTGGCCGAGGCGCGGGCGACCGACGTGCCCATGCCGTATTTGTTGTTCTCGATCACATAGATGACCGGCAGCTTCCACAGCGCGGCCATGTTGAAGGATTCATAGACCTGGCCCTGATTGATGGCGCCGTCCCCCAGATAGGTCAGGCACACCCGGTCGGTGCCGCGATATTTGTTGGCAAAGGCGATGCCGGTGCCGAGCGGCGTCTGGGCGCCGACGATGCCGTGCCCGCCGTAGAAATTCTCGGTCTTGGAAAACATGTGCATCGAGCCGCCCTTGCCGCGGGAATACCCGCCGCTGCGGCCGGTCAGCTCGGCCATGACGCCCTTGGGGTCCATGCCGCAGGCCAGCATATGGCCATGATCGCGATAGCTGGTGATGACGCTGTCACCCTTGCCGATCGCGGCCTGCATGCCGACGACCACCGCCTCCTGCCCAATATAAAGGTGACAGAAGCCGCCGATCAGCCCCATGCCGTACATCTGACCGGCTTTTTCCTCGAAGCGCCGGATCAGCAGCATCTGCCGATAAAATCCCAGCAGCGCGTCCGATGCGGACGCCGCTTCGGCAGGCGGTTTTGCTTTTCGCTGTTTCAGGGCCATCGACCGCTCCCACACGCCACGATCTAGAGGAAAGCCGAAGCTCCGGCATCACCGAAGACCCGGTGAATTTTCGCGACCATACGGGGTTCGCCGCAAAAAGCCAACGGGTCTCGCGCTATATATATGTTTTACCACACAAATAAGCGATTAACCTGATATCAGTTAAGTCTCTGGTTCGATAGTGAATTGACGAACGGGCCGTCCGGCACCGTGTACCAGCCATGCGCGACCGACCTCCCGCGAGAATATCGCATTGCTTTCAGTACCGCTCGCGGGAACGTTTTGATCCCGGCAGCGTCCTTATAAGTAAGGCGGGAGCCATTCGGGCCGAATGGTACTCCTGCGCGATTGTTCCCGCCCGAAGCGAGCCGGCTGGCAGGATGGTTTCGGGACGACCGCCACGCTCCACCTCGCAGGACATTCCAGCATGCCCCCCTCGCTTCCGCTGATCAGCATCATCGTCGGGAACTACAATTACGAACGCTTCGTCGGGGCGGCCATCGACAGCGCGTTGTGCCAGACCTACACCAATGTGGAAGTCATCGTCATCGACGACGGTTCGACCGATGGCTCGCGGGCACTGCTTGAACGATACCGAGATCGCGTACGGCTGATCTTCAAGGACAATGGCGGCCCGACGACGACGATCCATGCTGGCTGGGCGGCGGCACGTGGCGATATCGTCATGTTTCTCGATGCCGACGACCGGCTGTGCGAGGACGCCGCTGAAAAAGTCGCCGAGGCATGGCGGCCCGACATCGTGAAAGTGCAATTCCCGCTGCGCGTGATCGATGCCGGAGACCGACTTCAAGGCTTCGTTCCGGCCACGATCCGACCGCTTGATGCCGCCGAAATCGACCGGCTCGTCCGCCGCTGGGGCATCTACCCGACGCCGCCGACCACTGGCAATGCCTATGCCCGCCGGTTCCTGGCCGCACTTCTGCCGCTCGATCTCAAACGCTTTCCCAATGGCGCCGATGGCGCACTCAACGCGGTGGCGCCACTCTATGGTTCGGTGATCTCGCTCGGCCGTTCGCTGGGTTATTACCGAGTCCATGGACGCAACCTGTGGGCCGGAGCACCGCTGGATGTCGAGCGTTTTCGGGCCTACATCGCCGTAGGGCGCGACGAAGCCGACTTCCTCAAGGAGCATGCGACGCGCCGGGGCATTCGATTGTCGCACGCCGATCCGCTGGATCATTCGCTGGTTTTCCTGGAACGGCGACTCATCCTGAAAAAACTTGCGCCATCCGATCCATTGGCGCGACACGACGACGCGCTGATGCTGTTTTTCAATGCCTGCCGCTGCATCGGCACCTACGAACGCAGCCCGTTGCGGTCCGCCCTGATCCTCGCCTGGTTCTTTATCATCGCAACGTCTTTTCCCGCGATCACCAAGAAGCTGATCGCCTATCGCTATGTGCCGCAGAGCCGCCCGACCGTGATCGCCAGGCTGGCCGCTCTGGTGCGCCGGCCGAGCCAGCCCCCGCTTCCGTCCGAGGCAACGCCCCCGCTCGTGACCAGAGTTGGTAAAATGGAATTCATCGACCCGTGAATTTGCCCCGTTTGGGAGGTCTTATGTCGATTGCCAACATCTCGATCGGACCATTCGTCAAGGGCGCACTGTCCTACATCATTCCGCAATTCAGAAACCCGCATGTCGAGCGGGGGACGGCGAACGCGGATTTTGCCTACTCGCAGTTCCTGCGCTTCGTCATTCTGACCGCACGGGTGCAGCCCTGGACGCATTTCCCGAAAGTCGTTGCCGAGATCGGCCCCGGAAGTTCGTTCGCCTTCGGCATTTGCGCGTTACTGGCGGGCGCCGACCGCTATTACGCATTGGATGTCATTGCCCAAGCCACCTCGGTGCGCAATCTCGCGATGCTCGACGATCTGGTGGCGCGCCTGAAAGCGCGTGCGCCGATACCGGACACGGGCTGGAACGCGCGCATCTTTCCGTTCGTGCCCGGCAACGACTTTCCCCTGGCACTGTTCCCAGATCTCGACGAAACCCTCTCCGATCAGCGCATTGCAGAAATTCGCTCGAACCTCGCCGGCACCGGCCCCTCGGATATGATTCGCTCCTACGCGCCTTGGACCGACTATGAGCATCGGGTCGATCGGCTGCCGGATTGGATCGTTTCGAATTCCGTGATGGAACATGTTGATGATCTCGATCACGCCTATCAGGCATTCCGGCACTGGAGCGCGCCCGGTACGATCATGAGTCATCTCATCGATTACAGCTCGCACGGCATCACACCGGAATGGAACGGCCATTGGGCCGCCTCCGACCTCGGCTGGACCATCACGCGCGGCAAACGCCATTATCTGATCAACCGCGTCCCGCATTCCGACCATCTGAAGCTTCACGCCGCATCCGGCTTCAGGGTACTTGCCGAAGACAAACTTCGCCGGGTCGACGGGTTGCTGCGCGAGGAATTTCCGGCCCCCTTCGACGCGATGTCGCATGAAGACGCGAGCACTCACCTCGCCTTTATCGTGTCACGACATTAAGCGCGTCGAGCAAACGCCGTCACGAATTTACGGGATCAAATACCCGGCGCAGGCGTTCGGTTCTCGAAGGCGTGATCTCAGCCTGCCGATTGAACGGCCGGGACTGAATGAGAATAATTCTAAAATTGTACTTATTCTATATTCGAAGCGTGCCTCGAGTATGGCGGCCACCCGTCACCAAATCGCGTAGAACGTTCAATTTTATTAGGAGGACGAACAATGCGGTCACGGCCATTCCTGCTGCTGTCTCCCCTGTTGCTTACGTTCACTTCCTTCCCTACCTTCCCGCCACCGCCACCCTTTCCCGTACGAACCTCACCGATGATAATCGGACTTACTCCGGCAAACGGCGCCACCACGGGCGGGGTCACCGTCACCATAAGGGGACTCAATTTCATCGACGTCACATCGGTAATGTTCGGTTCGACGCCGGCTCAAACCTTTGTGGTCAATGACTCCAACTCAATTACCGCGGTAACCCCCTTCAACTACGCAGAAGAAATCGTCGATGTGGTCGTGTCAACTAAGTATGGCCGAAATTCCACTTCGATATCAGATCAGTTTTCATATATTTCACCATTTTACTCCTGTGTCCGAAACTTCTATGTTTCTCCAACCGGGGCCGATACGAATGACGGAAGTCTGTCGGCACCCTGAACACCTATCGGTTTTTTTGCTGTGGGGGGTTGACATCGAGAATCGTCATGTGATTCAAGGAATCCGCCATTTTTGTGGGGTCTGACGACGATGACGGGTTCGGTTGGGGAATTGTGGGCCG
>JAXDMU010000412.1:0-5940 GCA_034665905.1 Aliidongia sp.
CTCTGGAGCCTGCCGACCGCGTTTCTGTCGGGACCGGCGGCAGCGGCCGGCATCGCCGCGATCAATGCGATCGGGAATCTCGGCGGCTTCGCCGGACCCTATATGATCGGCTGGTTCAAGGAAGAAACCGGCAGCTTTCTCGGTGGGCTCTATTTCGTGGCCGGATTGCTGATCGTCTCGGCCGTACTGACTCTGATTCTGGCACGCGCGCAACGCCGTGCGCCGCTTCCCGTTTCTTCCTCGGAGCTTTCCTGAATGCACCATTATTCGATCGCCGCGATTCCCGCCGACGGTATCGGTCCCGAAGTGATCGCCGCCGGCCTGACCGTGCTGGAAAGCCTGGCAAAACGGCTCGGCACGATCAAATTCGAGGTCGAGACTTTCGATTGGGGCTCGGACTATTACAAAAAGCACGGCGTGATGATGCCGGCGGACGGGCTGGAGACGCTGAAGAAGTTCGACGCGATCTTTTTTGGTGCGGTCGGCGCGCCCGATGTGCCCGACCACATCACGCTCTGGGGTCTTAGACTGCCGATCTGCCAGGGCTTCGATCAATATGCCAATGTCCGCCCGACCCGAATCCTGCCGGGCATCATCTCGCCCCTGCGCCACGTCGAATGCGGCGATCTCGATTGGGTCATCGTCCGTGAGAATTCCGAAGGCGAATATGCCGGCTGCGGCGGCCGCGTCCATCGCGGCCTGCCCGAGGAAGTCGGCACCGAGGTCGCGATCTTCACCCGCGCCGGGGTCAGCCGAATCATGCGCTATGCCTTCAAACTGGCTCAGGCACGGCCGCGCAAGTTGTTAACCGTTGTCACCAAATCGAATGCGCAACGCCACGGCATGGTAATGTGGGACGAGATCGCGGCCGAAACCGCGCGCGATTTCCCCGATGTCATCTGGGACAAGATGCTGGTCGATGCCATGACGGTGCGCATGACCCTTCAGCCGAAGAGCCTCGACACCATCGTCGCGACCAATCTCCATGCCGACATCCTGTCCGACCTGGCCGGCGCACTGGCCGGCAGCCTGGGCGTCGCGCCCACCGCCAATATCGACCCGGAGCGGCGCTTTCCCTCGATGTTCGAGCCGATTCACGGCTCGGCCTTCGACATCGCCGGCAAGGGCATCGCCAACCCGGTCGCGACGTTCTGGACCGCGGCCCAGATGCTGGAGCATCTGGGCGAACCGGACGGCGCCACCCGCCTGATGCACGCCGTCGAGCACGTGACCGGTGCGGGCGTCCTGACTCCGGATGTCGGCGGCACGGCCACGACCCGCGAGGTTACCGCCGCCGTGGTCGATGCGATCTTCAGCTCGAATGTGTGAATGGTCTTGCAGCGAAGGCGTCCGGCAAAGCCGGCGTGATTAAAACATCCCTCAAAAACGCACATCCCGCCGGGATCTAAATCACCTTTCAAGTGTATTCGTTCATATCGCTGCGCTTCGTCGAAGCCGGCAGCGCTGGAGGAATTTGGATATGAGTCATCTTCGATCGCTTACGCTCATGGGGCTGCTGGCGATGGGGCCGGTCGCCGGTTTTGCCCAGGATGCGTCGCCCCCGCCGCCCGATGCCGGCACCCAACAGGCGTCTGCCGCCTACACCACGGCGCAGCTCGACCAGATGCTGGCACCGATCGCGCTTTATCCCGATACGCTGCTGGCCGACATCCTGATGGCGGCGACCTTTCCGATCGAGGTGGTCGAGGCGGAACGCTGGCTGGCAAAACGGTCGCATGCCGCGCTGCGCGGCGATGCGCTGGTCGCCGCCTTGCAGCCATTGCCGTGGGATCCGAGCGTGAAATCGCTGGTGCCGTTCCCGGCGATCCTGAAGCAGCTCAACGATCAACTCGATTGGACCGAGTCGCTCGGCACCGCATTTGCCACCCAGCAGCCCGACGTGATGGCCGAGGTTCAGGTTCTGCGTCATCAATGTGAGGCTTCGGGCAAGCTGGTGACGACGCCGCAACTGCGGGTGCGGCATCAGGAGACCGCCGTGATCATCGAGCCGGCCGACCCTGCCGTAGTCTATGTCCCGGTCTACAACCCGGTCGAGGTATTTCCCGGCTGGGCCTATCCTGCCTACCCGCCTTATTACTTCCCGCCTTACCCCGGCTTCTATGCCGGCACGGTCGGGATCGGCATCGGATTCAGCGTCGGATTCGGCGTGATCGGCCCGCTATGGGGTTGGGGGTATCCTTCCTGGGGTGGCGGGGGGGTCTTCATCGACAGCGGTCGGTATTCGCGGATCAGCTACAACCATGTCGGTTATGCCGGCGGCACTTTCCAGCATCAAGGCGCGATCGGCCGGGTCGGCGGGGGCCGCTTCTCGCGATCGACTTCGGCAGGCGGCGGCTTCTCCCGATCCGGCAGTTTCGCTGGTTCCGCGGGTGCGCGCTCCGGCTCATTCGGCCGTACCGCCAATTCGCGGTCAGGTACGTTCAGCGGCACCGGCCATACCGGTAGCTCCCGGGCACGCGCCTTCAGCGGCACCACCGCGGGCGGACATGGCCGAGGCGGGTCCGCCGCGGGCGGACATGGCCGGGGGGGCGGGTCGGTCGCCTCGCACGGCAACCAGGCGGGCTCGAACCGGGGTGCGCAATCGCACGGCCTGGCCCGCGCCAATCAGGTCGCCGGAAGTCATGGTCAAGCCGGCCGCGCCAACGCGGCGTCCCATCAGGCGGTGTCGCACGGCGGTGGGGGAGGCCACGGCGGCGGCGGCCGGGGCGGCGCGAGTCCCCGTGGAAACGGTGGTGGCGGCAACCACGGGAATGGCGGCGGTCACGGAAATGGAAACAACCACAAAAACTAGCGCGCTGGGGTCGGGACAGACCCCAGCGTCTCATTCCCTCCGCGTCGGGCAGCCTCACCGGCATCGCCCATTCGTTCAATGACCTTTGGGCTCGCGGCCTTGTGGTCCGACCGCTTCGCCGACCTGCATGCCGCTGGCCCGGTGTGCAGGGTGCGTCGCGGGATCACTTCCCATCGTATTGCCTTCCTTCTATGCTCCCGCGGTTTGCTGAGGAACCGCCGAGGCGAACTTCGTCGGCCTGCGGCGGCAATGGAGGGGATCAGGAATGAGGCGTCTTCGATCGGCCGCAGCGGCAGGGCTGCTGCCTCTGCTGGGGCTCGTCCCGGTGGCGGGCTGGGGCCAGGGTTACATACCGCTGGCCGCCACCCAACCGGCACCCGCGGCACCGGGCTACAGCTTTGCCCAACTCGATCAGATGTTGGCGCCGATAGCACTTTATCCCGATGCGCTGCTGACCCAGATCCTGATGGCCGCCACCTATCCGGCGCAGTTGGTCGAGGCCGGGCAATGGCTGGAGAATCCGGGCAACGCCGCCATTCCGGGGCCGGAGCTGGTCGCCGTGCTTCAGCCGCTACCGTGGGATCCCAGCGTGAAGTCGCTGGTACCGTTCCCGCAGATCATCCGGCAGCTCAACGAACAGCTCGATTGGACGCAGTCGCTGGGCGATGCCTTCGTCAACCAGCAGACGGATGTGCTGGAGCAGGTCCAGGTGCTGCGCGCCCAGGCTGAGCGATCCAACCATCTGGTCTCGACGCCGCAGATCCGCGTGGTTCATGAGGGGCCGGCCGTGATCATCGAGCCTGCCAACCCGGCCGTCGTCTATGTTCCAGTCTACAATCCGCAGATCGTCTATGGCACCTGGGCCTATGCCGCCTATCCGCCTTTGTTTTTTCCGCCGCGGGCCGGGTTCTTCGTCGGGCCGGTCGGCGTCGGCATCGGCTTCAGCGTCGGCTTCGGCGTCGTCGGGCCGCTCTGGGGCTGGGGCCGGCCGTCATGGGGTGCCCGCGGCGTGATCATCGACAATGAATTCTATTCGCGGATCAGCTTCGATCATGCGCGCTTCGTCGGCGGGGCGACCTGGCATCATATCGGCCCGGTCGGATTCGTCGGCGGCTTCCATGCCGGTGCCGGCTTCCATGGCGGCGGCGGATTTCATGCCGGGGCAGGGCTGCATACTGCGGGCGAACGCAGGGGATTCGCGCATGGCGCGCCCGGGCGCGCAGTCGCCGCTCACGGCAATTTCGCTCACGCCACATCGTCGCATCGGGGCAACTCGGGCGGCCGCGAGGCCGGTCCCCACGCCGCGTCGCATGGCGGGCATGGCCATGGCGAGTCCGGCGGCGGCCATGCAGCGTCGAACCATGGCTCGTCCCATAAGGATCGGCATCACTGAACCGCTTGCGATCGGCCGGTTAAACCGGCCGATCACGTCCTCGCCTATTTTGCGGCGGTCGCTCGATTTCGATGAGATATCCGGGCGACGCCAGTGCAGAGACCTGCACCGTCGTGCGGGCCGGCTTGTTCGGCTGGGTCGGCGTCGCGAAATATTTGGTGTAGGCGTTCTGGAAGCCGGCGAAATCCATCTTGCCACCCTTCGCATCCCGGCGCCCAACACGACGACCCGCACGCCCTTGCCCGAGCCGGGCGGGAGCACCGGCGGCCCGGCATAGGCGGCATTGCCCGGCGCATAGCCCAGGGCTTGCATCGCGACATAGGCCGCACCCGGCCCACCCGCCAAGCCGACCTGTTGAATAAATGCCCGTCTTGAGATGCCCATCTGCCACACCGCCTTCGCAAGGGGAGCCGATCACAGGGCAACTGCAGGGTGCGTGAGCCTGTAGAGAAACAGGAAATTGTCGGATCGGCACACCGACGCGCGTCAATCGGCGACCTCGACGATGGTAAAACCGATGGTCCGGCCGCAGGCGATGATCGCGAGCCACAGCAGCAGCGACAGCCCGCCGGCCAGCCGCGCGGCCGCGGGCGGCGTCGCCTGACGGTCCCAGCGGCCGATGCTGCGGAACGTCACCAGATGAAACACCGCCATATTGAGGCCGGCCAGCAACAGCAGCCCGAGTTTGAGCTGAAAGGCAAGGTTACCGGCATATTGTACCGCCCTGGAACTGAACATCAGCCCGCCGGTGACGGTGGCGATCACGAAGGCGACCCAGGTCAGCGGGATGATCTCGGCCGCGACACGCGAGACGGCGCGCGTGCGCGACACGAGGCCCAGAAGCCGCAGATCGACCGCCGCAATCGAGCCGGCGACAAAGACGATCGCCAGGACATGGGCGGACTCGATCCAGGGAAACAGCGTCTCGCCCTCGCGAATCGCAGTGGCGATGGCGCCGTTTTGCAGCCAGAGCAGAATGCTTGAAAGATCCATGGAAGCGGGCTCGTCGGTCAGGGCTGCGTATAGGCGATCCAGCGTCCGGCCAGCACGATGCCGCTCCAGAGCGCCAGGGACAGGAAGGCGACGAGTTTGCCGGCGACGCGACGCGGTGCGCTCGCCCGCCAGTAGCCGGGCGTGGCGAGCCTGCGCTGATAGAAGGCGGTCAGCCCGACCGCACCGAGCAGCAACAACATCTTCAGTGCGAAGGACGGATTCTCCAGCGAACGCGCCGGCTCGGCCACGATCAGCACCCCCCCGGTCACCAGCAGCACGGGCAACGCGCCCCAGATGAAGGGCAGGAAGCGCCTTGCCATGGCGTCTGGATTCTCCTCGCCGCGCGTCAGGCCGGCGAGCCGCAGATGCAGCAGGAACGCCGAGGAAATCGCCGACGCGATCGCCAGGATATGGACGGTCTGAAGCACCGGAATGAGCCACGCCGTGGTGGCGATCGCCTGGCTAAACGGCGTGTTCTGAAGCCATGTACAAAACGCGTCGAGTTGACGAAACATCAGATTTCCCCGGGATTGCTGGGCCGCTCGATCGGATCGAGGCGATCCGGCGCCGATCTGCCTCAGAACCGGCTGCCGGAACTGTTGTCCTGGAATTGGAAGCTCGCGAGAGCCCAAAAGCAAGCAGCGTCACCGCTGTTGCTTGGCGTCGCGTTACGTCGATGCGGCGATTTCGGGATTTTGTTTTGGCCATGAAAAAACCTCTGAAACGTATTATGTTTCAGAGG
>JAXDMU010000413.1:0-4221 GCA_034665905.1 Aliidongia sp.
TCGGCGGCACCTGCCTCAATATCGGCTGCATCCCGTCCAAGGCGCTGCTGCAATCTTCCGAGAAATTCGAGGAGGCGAAGCACAGCCTCGCGGCCCATGGCGTCAAGCTCGGCAGTGTCGAACTCGACTTGGCGACCATGCTCGCGCGCAAGGACAAGGTGGTCGGCGATCTGACCAAGGGCATCGAGGGGCTGTTCAAAAAGAACAAGATCGCCTGGATCAAGGGCGCGGGCCGGATCGTGGCATCCGGCAAGGTCCAGGTCGATCTGGCCGAAGGCGGTAGCCGGGATCTGGCGGCCCGGCACATCATCATCGCCACCGGCTCGGAAAGCATGCCGCTGCCCGGCGTCGAGATCGATGAAAAGACCATCGTGACCTCGACCGGTGCCCTGTCGCTCGATCCGGTGCCGAAGCGATTGGTCGTGATCGGCGGCGGCTATATCGGGCTGGAACTGGGCTCGGTCTGGGCGCGGCTTGGGGCCGAGGTGACGGTGGTCGAATTCCTCGACCGCATCACGCCGGGCATGGATGGCGAGACCGGCAAAATGCTGCAACGCCTGTTGCAGCGCCAGGGCTTCAAATTCAAACTCTCGACCAAGGTGACCGCGGCCACCAAGACCGATGCCGGTGTCACCCTCACGCTGGAACCGGCCCAGGGCGGTGCCTCCGAGACGCTGGAGACCGATGTCGTGCTGCTGTCGATCGGTCGCCGACCCTATACCGAGGGGCTGGGCCTCGCGGAAGCGGGCGTCGAACTGGACGAGCGCAAGCGGGTCAAGGTCGATGCGCATTTCCGCACCAGCGTGCCGGGCATCTACGCCATTGGTGATGTCATCACCGGCCCGATGCTGGCGCACAAGGCCGAGGAGGAAGGTGTCGTGCTGGTCGAGCAGTTGGCCGGGCAGAAGCCCCATGTCAATTACGACGCCATCCCGGCCGTGATCTATACTTTCCCCGAAGTCGGCTCGGTCGGCCGCACCGAGGAAGAGATCAAGGCCGCCGGTACCAGCTACAAGGTCGGCAAATTCCCGTTCTTGGCCAACAGCCGCGCGCGGGCCAATGGCGAGACCGACGGTTTCGTCAAGATCATCGCCGATGCCGCGACCGACCGCGTGTTGGGCGTCCACATCATCGGCCCCGATGCCGGCACGATGATCGCCGAGGCCGCGTTGGCGATGGAGTTCGGCGCTTCATCCGAAGACATCGCGCGCACGTGTCACGCGCATCCGACGCTGAACGAGGCGGTCAAGGAGGCGGCTCTGGCGGTCGCCGGGCGGACGATCAACCTCTAACGATTGATCCGGCGCAGCGGTTGCCCGTAAGCTGCCGCACGCCCGATCTCCGGGTTGGGATCTCGCCGATGCGGTTCTTTTCGTCGTCCGGTCAGGACCGGTTTCTGCTCGATCATTTTTTCAAGGGCAAGCGGGACGGCGTTTTCGTCGAGATCGGTGCGACCGAAAATGACAGCGCGACGCTGTTTTTCGAGCGCTTCATGGGCTGGCGCGGACTCCGCATTGCGACAGAGATGGCGGCAACCGAGAATCATCTCACCGGGCTATTGGCCGCGCACGCCCTTTCCACCATCGAGTATTGCGCGATCGAGGCCGGTGCGGCGATGCCCGAGCTGCTGGCGGCGCTCGATACCGCGCGGTTTCGCATCGCGGTCATAACCCTGCGCCATCCGGGTGACTGGACCGGGCTGATGGCGGAAAAGGGTTATGATCCGGTCGGGCGGCTGGGCGCGGACGCGATCTTCAAGCGACGGGATCAGCCGCGTCTGGCCCAGACCTCGGT
The DNA here is from genome assembly GCA_034665905.1 of Aliidongia sp. Lineage (GTDB taxonomy): Bacteria > Pseudomonadota > Alphaproteobacteria > ATCC43930 > CGMCC-115725 > JAXDMU01. The sequence goes on from JAXDMU010000413.1 coordinate 1,795, forward strand.
GATCTGCGCGGTCTGGAGCGGCGATCCCAAGCGCGGCGATCTGTTGCGCGGGCACATGGCCAATCTGGCGCGTCAGACCGTACCGGTCGAGCCGATCTATGTCTTCGACAACAACGACAAGAGTCCGCCCTGGCTGAAGGGGCGTGCGATTTCGGTGCGTGAAAATCTCAGCCTCTATCAAGCCTGGAACGTGGCGCTGTCGCTGGCGCGCACAACTTTCGTGATGAATCTGAATCTGGACGATCGGTTGGCGGTCGATGCGGTCGAGCAGCTTGAAACCGCCCTGGCACCGCAAGACGCGGCCCTGATCGGCGGCGAATGGAACATCACCTATTCCCAGAAGGAAACCGACGCGATCGATCGGTGCTATCCGGCCGAGTTTTTGCCCGGCGTGCCCGATTGGGAAAATCGCGCGCCGGGTATCCGCACCCGATTGGGCAGCGGCACCGGCGAGCAAGGCACCTATGGCCCGGCGGTGATGTGGCGCCTCGACGCCCATATCGGCGCGCCCCGCTATCCGTGGCGGTTTCCCGAAGGCACGGTCATTCGCTCGGCCGCCGACGCGGCGTGGTGGCTGGTTCTGGCCAAACACCTGAACAAGCGGCTGCTGCGCCTGCCGGTCGTCATCGGTAATTACCATTACCACCCCAAGGAACAGGCGCAGTACCGCGCCCTGCCGCAGGACGAAATCGCGCTTATCGAACAGTTGGGTGTGTCGGTGATCTGAGCTAATCCGCGACGGCCGAACACTGAGTGCCGCAGCCGATCTGGTCGCGCAAGGTAACGAGCGTCAGGCCGCAAAAGAGTTCGATGTTGGTCCGATACCGGGCGGACCATTTGTCGCCGCGGTCGGCCAGCGCGCGCTGCCGCTGCCAGGTTCGGATCTCCTGTGCGGCGCGCGGCCCGAGCAGGCGCACACGTTCGATCATCGGCGCCAATTCCGGCACCTGCGCCGCAATGTCGTCGCGCATATGCTGGCGCACATAATCGATGAATTGCGCGCCCATATACTCCCAAATGGCCGGATCGTACTTGATCGGATGGACCAGATGCCCGGCCAGCGGCCCCGCCATCAAGGCGATGCGATAGCCCTGCAAGGCCAGCGCGATCGGCAGCCAGAAATCCCACCACGGCATGCCCAGCGAAAAAAACCGCTGGGCGCCGGCCCCGGTCAGGCATTTAGCAATCGCGCTCTTCTCGAAAAAGAACAGATCGAAGCCGCCATCATACGGGGCGCCCGTGGCAACCAGTTCACCCGGTTCGGTCGACCAATGGATGAGGTCCAGCCGATGACCGATCAAAACGGTGGACGCAACGGAGGTCTTGATCGGCGCCATCCAGTCTTTGCCAGTTTCCATGCACAGATCGGCATTGATGATGCCGACGATGTCCTGCGGCTGTTGGGCCAGCACCTGAAGCAGATCGTCGATCAGTGGGGTCGGCCGCCCGGCGACAGCGGCGGCATCGCGATCGACCGGCACGAATTCGACGGCGGGAAAGCGCCGGGCCAGCAGCGGAATTTCCGCGCGGACATTGACCGACAGAACTTTGAAGCCGGCCGTGATCCAGGACGCGACGCAATCGGCCTGATATTGCTCACCGATATTGCGCCCCTGCTGCTCCCGCGTCATGCGGGGCGGGATCGATGTGACGAGCGCGATTTCGGGGATCGGGGTCATAGAATATAGCGCATCTGCAAAAGTTGAAATATCGAAGCAATGATCTTGACTTGTACCGCACGACGGGATGGGCTGCAAGATATACTCGGGTCGCATGAGAATCAAAAAAAATACGATCGCCACATCAACGTTCTAGCCATTTTGATCGCACTGGATTTTCGGGATCTCGCGGTAATGGGGTATATGGTCGTTACTATTCAACGCTACCGCTTTGAGCATAACGCTGGTTTTTGGCTCTCCCCGGCGCCGCGTCGCGCGGTATAAGATGGACAGTTTCGAAAATAATTGACTGCCTGACCGGTACTAATAAGTAATAGGTTTAGAATGCGACATAGATAAATGGTTCGAGCGGTAAACCCATGCGGTACAGCATGTAGTGAATTATAACACCACAAATTAGCCCGCTCAACAATGACGAGACTGCCCACAAAATTTTTCTCATTCTCTATAACCTAAATCCGCAGCCATTCTTATGATCTCAGGCGCGACACGATCGGCAAGTTTTTGGCCGCCAGTAACTGACAAATGGGTCATATCACCGTAATCTAACTCATTAAAATCCTTTGTGACGACAATTGTTTTATAAAAACCCATAGTTCCTAATGTTGATGCCATTGCATCAATTCGATCATAATAAAGACGTTTCTCGTCATCTGAGAGCTGGATAATAAAATGGGGACTATTAACATCCACAATGACCAGTGTATTCGCCCGAAGCGAAGTGGGCATCTGCTGTTCTACATCGAAT
>JAXDMU010000414.1:0-6651 GCA_034665905.1 Aliidongia sp.
CGGCCGAATCGCCGGCCGAGGCCAGATAGACCACACCCGGCATGTTGAAATATTTGTCGTAAGCCGCCTCGCTGCTGAACTCACCAGCGCCCCAACTCATCGAGACCTCGCCCCCACCCGCCGCGGCGACCAACTGGCTGGCCACAGTGACGGCGGTCAAGAGATCGGTCAGGCTGTTCGAGGCCGCCTCGACCAGATAAATATGGGCGCCCGGCGCCATGGCATGCGCCCATTCGAGGTCGAGCGCCTCTTCGACCTGCCAGCCGCTGTCGGCCGCAGGCTTCTTGCCGCCGGCATAGACCACGGTGAGGTTCGGTGCGGCCAGACCGAACTGGCTGGAAAAGAACGCCAGATCCGCGGCGGCCGTCGGGTCGTCATAGGCATCGACGATGGCGATGGCGCGCGACCCGCCGGCCGGATTGGCGGTCGTCGCATAGGGATTGCAACCGGCGACCGGGGCGGCGACCAGGTTATAGACGCAGCCGAGCGACGCCGGCGTCTCCAGGAAATAGTAACCGGGTGCCGGAACCCCGTCTGGCAACGCACCGAGCGTGCGGCGATTGTGGCTTGGTGGCGCGACCTGATCCATTCCGCCCGCCGGGATGAAAATCCGCACATTGGTATGGGCGTGAAGCTCGCTCTCGGCGGCATCGACGAGGCTGCTTTCGGGAACGACGACCTGCCCACCGCGTGGCAGCAGAGTCTGCGCCGTCGCGGGCGACAGGGCGGCAAGCAGCAGACTTCCGGTCGCCATCGCGCCGGTTGCAAATGAACTTCTCACAGTTCTCTCCTTGACCGTACAGATCGAGGTCAAGCGTAGACGCAGCGGGATAAATAAGGTGTGAACCATTGCCTGAAGCAGCACCGGATATTGCTCGGTATTTTATCGTTATTTGTAGTAATTACTTTCGGCGGGCATCATTCATGTAATGGAACAATTTGACGGATCGTGCCCCTCACCCGGCGCCGGCAAACGCCAGCACATCGGCGGCGCTATGCACCGGGATGAGCCGGTCCTCGCGGCCCCATCTCCGCATATACAACAATGTATATACAACGATTGACACATCCCGACCGTCACGCTAACCTGTCCGAAGAATGGCGCCCCAATCGCTGGAGTTCCCAACATGCCCATCACTCGCGCCTTCAAGTCCGGCAATAGTCAGGCGATCCGCATCCCCGCCGAATTGGCCTATGCCGATCCGACCCAGGATTTGAAGATTACCCGCATGGGCGATGTCATCACGATCTTTCCGGCCGGCCGCAGCCTGAAAGACGGCGTCGCGGCCTTGCGCGCCCTGCCGAGGCCGCCAGAAGTGGAGACACGCGCGGCGATCGACCTGCCCGAGCGCGATGGGGACTGACGTTTGGCCTTTCTCATCGACACCAATATCGCGATTCACGCCCGTGACGGCACCGATTCGGTGCTGGACAAGCTGGCCGAACATGATGGGGCCGTGCTGCTCTCCGCGCTCAGTCTGGCTGAGTTGGAACGCGGGGTTTATAAGAACCCGGCCTATGCGGCGTTGCGGCGGGCCCGCCTGGATGTGTTGATGGCGTATATCCCGGTCTTGTTCTTCGATTCCGCTGCCGCCCAAATCTATGGCCAGATCATCGCCCAATGCGGGTGGATCAAAGGGCGGGATTACGACCGCATGATCGCCGCCCACGCCATCAGCACCCGCTCCGTTCTGGTGACCCACAATGCAGCGGATTTCCGGGATATTCCAGGGCTGGTCATCGAGAATTGGATTGTGGGGCCATAAGGTTCTCTCCAGTGCACGGTGACCGTCCCGCGGAACGCATTGGCAACGCGCGCGGATAGCGGTAGCTTTGGAGCCCCTGCGCGCCTATCTTCTCTCTCATGGTCGCCATCGAAACCATCGCCAAGCCGCTCGCCGATGTCGCCGCCGCGTTTCGGCTGAGTTCGGAGTTCCAGCCGGCCGGCGATCAGCCGCAGGCGATCGACGAACTCGTCCTCGGCCTGAATGAGGGCGAGCGTGATCAGGTGCTGCTCGGCGTCACCGGCTCGGGCAAGACCTTTACCATCGCCCATACCATCGCAAGGCTCCAGCGCCCGGCGATCGTGCTGGCGCCGAACAAGACGCTGGCGGCCCAGCTTTACGGCGAGATGAAATCCTTCTTTCCGGACAATGCGGTCGAATATTTCGTCTCGTATTATGATTACTACCAGCCCGAGGCCTATGTGCCGCGCAGCGACACCTATATCGAAAAAGAAAGCTCGATCAACGAGCAGATCGACCGGATGCGCCATTCGGCGACGCGCGCACTCTTGGAACGGCGCGATGTCATCATCGTCGCCAGCGTGTCGTGTATCTATGGCATCGGCTCGGTCGAGACCTATTCGCGCATGATCGTCGATCTCAAGGCCGGGCAGCGGATCGAGCGCGATTTCCTGCTGCGGCAATTGGTCGAACTGCAATTCAAGCGCAACGACATCGCGTTTCAGCGCGGCACCTTTCGGGTGCGCGGCGATACGGTCGAGATTTTTCCGGCGCATTATTCCGATCGCGCGTGGCGGCTGTCGCTGTTCGGCAGCGAACTGGAATCGATCCATGAGGTCGATCCGCTGACCGGCGAGAAGATCGCGGCGCTGAAGGAAGTCCGGCTCTACGCCAACAGCCATTACGTGACACCCGGTCCTACCTTGCAGCAGGCGATCGAGCAGATCAAAATCGAACTCAAGGACCGTCTGGCCGAAATGAACGAGGCCGGCAAGCTGCTGGAGGCGCAGCGGCTGGAACAACGCTGCACTTTCGATATCGAAATGATCCAGGCGACCGGCAGCTGCGCCGGCATCGAAAATTACTCGCGCTATCTTTCGGGTCGCAAGCCGGGCGAGCCGCCGCCGACCTTGTTCGAATATCTGCCGGACGACGCGCTGGTCATCATCGATGAAAGCCACGTCACCGTGCCGCAGATCGGCGGCATGTATCGCGGCGACTTCATGCGCAAATCGACGCTTGCGGAATATGGCTTTCGCCTGCCTTCCTGCATGGACAACCGGCCGCTCAAATTCGAGGAATGGGACCGGATGCGCGGCCAGTCGATCTTCGTCTCGGCGACACCCGGCCCGTGGGAGCTGAACCGGACCGGCGGCGTCTTCACCGAGCAGGTCGTGCGGCCGACCGGCCTGATCGACCCGATCTGCATCATCCGCCCGATCGAGACGCAGGTCGATGATCTGCTCGCCGAATGCCGCGACTGCGCGCTCAAGGGTCAACGCGTGCTGGTCACGACGCTGACCAAGAAGATGGCCGAGGCGCTGACCGAGTACATGCATGAGGCCGGCATCCGCGTGCGCTATCTTCATTCCGATGTCGAAACATTGGAGCGGATCGAGATCATCCGCGACCTGCGCCTGGGCGCGTTCGACGTGCTGATCGGCATCAATCTGCTGCGCGAGGGGCTCGATATCCCGGAATGCGCGCTGGTCGCGATACTCGACGCTGACAAGGAAGGCTTTCTGCGGTCGCGCACCTCGCTGATCCAGACGATCGGCCGCGCGGCGCGCAATCTCGAAGGCCGGGCACTGCTCTATGCCGACCGCATCACCGATTCGATGAAGGCAGCCCTCGACGAGTGCAACCGGCGTCGCGAAAGGCAGCAGGCCTATAATGCCGCCAACGGCATCACGCCCGAGAGCATCCGGACCAAGATCTCCGACATTCTGAACTCGGTCTACGAACGCGACAGCCTGACCGTCGATGTCGGCGGGGCGCAGGGCCATTACGCCGGCGCCAATCTCAAGGCGGTGATCGCCGATTACGAAAAACGCATGCGCGAGGCGGCGGCCGATCTGGAATTCGAGGAAGCGGCTCGGCTGCGCGACGAGATTCGCCGGCTGGAACAGGTCGATCTGGGCGTCAACCCCGCCACCCTGCCTGACGCACATCTGGTGCCGACCAGCCGCACCAATGCCGGCCGCGCTGGCAGCAATCCGCGCGAGGCAGCGCGCAACCGCGCGCGCAGCCGCAAGGGCGCGCGATGATCCCGCGCGTCGCCCTCATCACCGGTGCCGGCAAACGGATCGGCCGCGCCATAGCACTCCATCTGGCCGAGGCCGGCTGGGCCATCGCGGCGCATTATAACGAGTCCGAAGCGGAGGCGTGCGATCTGGTCGAAACGATCCGTGACCAGGGCGGCCGGGCCGAAGCGTTTCGCGCCGATCTCGGCCGCGAGGCCGATGTGGCGGCTCTGGTTCCGCGCACGGCGGCGGCGCTGGGTCCGCTCGGCTGCCTGATCAACAACGCGTCGACCTTCGAGTATGATTCGGTGGAAAGCGCCACGCGGACAAGTTGGGATCTGCATATCGAGGCCAATCTCCGGGCGCCCTTCGTGCTGATCCAGGGCTTTGCCGCGCAACTGCCGCCGGATGCCCAAGGCTCGGTCATCAACCTGATCGACCAACGCGTCTGGAATCTGACCCCGCATTTCGTGAGCTATACCGTCAGCAAGGCCGGGCTCTGGACCCTGACCCAGACGCTGGCCATGGCGCTCGCCCCGCGTATCCGGGTCAACGCCGTCGGTCCCGGCCCGGCCTTGCCGAGCCGGCATCAGGACGCGGCGCAATTCACCCGGCAATGCGCCGAGGTGCCGCTCGGACGCGGCACCAATCCGCAGGAAATCGCCGAGGCGGTCGCGTTCATCCTTGAGGCCCCCTCGATGACCGGCCAGATGATCGCCCTCGATGGCGGCCAGCATCTCGGCTGGGCCCAGCCGCGCCACAATGCGCCCCTGGACTAGCGGCGCCATGGATCAGCGATCGTCCTTGGCTCCGCGCGCCGCCCTTATCTGCGGCTGTCGGCGCGTCTTCATCCGCGATCTGGTGATGCTGTGCAGCATCGGCGTCCACGCCCACGAGCACGACGCCAAGCAGCGTATCCGGCTCAACCTCGATCTCGATGTCACCGAGGACACACAGCCAATCGACGACGATCTGCGTAACGTCGTCTGTTATGACGAGATCATCTCGGCGGTGCGGCGCATCGTCGATGCCGGCCATGTCCGACTGATCGAGACGCTGGCCGAACGCATCGCCAGCTTGTGCTTGGGCGATCCGCGCATCCGCCGGGCCTGGGTTCAGATTGAGAAGCTGGATGTTTACGCCGATGTCGCCAGCGTAGGTATCGCCATTGAGCGTTTCAACCCCACCCCATGAAGCTGCTTGACTCAAGGGGGTTTTCGACGGGGGGCGGCGATTCCGGCAGGAAAGTTGTTCACAGCCGATCGGGACGGCCTATAACGCGGTCGAAAAATCGAAAGTCCGAGCAAGAAACAGACCCGATGCCTATTGACATGAAAAATACCGAATAACATCAACCCGTTATCAAGAAGCCTAATTTTTGAGCAGAACCCCGAAACGCTAGGCCCAGCAAGCTTTGCAGCAGCCTGTTGAGAGGTTCTCAACAAACTTATCCACAGGTTCCGTGGATAGATGTCCAACTCGTGACAATATCCTGACAAATCCGGCTTCTAGCGGAAAAATCCAAGTGCCATGACCGATCCGGCCTCCACACCCGGCCCTGCCGTTCCCGACGAATCGCCCTCCGCCCGGCCGGCGCGCGCAGCGCTGACGCTCGAAGATGCCGTACCCGAAGACGGTGCGATCGCGAGCGGTGTCGCCGTGATCCGCCAGACCGTCAAGACCTTGCCGGCCAACCCCGGTGTCTACCGCATGCTGAATGCCAAGGGCGAGGCGCTCTATGTCGGCAAGGCGCGCCAGCTGAAGAATCGGGTGGCGAATTACACCAACCTCGCCGGCCTGTCGAACCGCCTTCGGCGGATGGTGGCCGAGACCGCCTCGATGGAAATCATCACGACCCACACCGAGGTCGAGGCGCTGCTGCTCGAAATCAATCTGATCAAGACCCTGGCGCCGCGCTACAATGTGTTGCTGCGCGACGACAAATCCTTTCCGCATATCCATCTGCGCTCGGATCACGCCGTGCCGCAATTGACCAAGCATCGCGGTGCGCGGGTCGAGGGCGGGGAGTATTTCGGCCCGTTCGCCTCGGCCGGCGCGGTCAACCGCACGATCACGGCGCTCCAACGCGCCTTTCTGCTGCGGTCGTGCTCCGACAGTATCTTTCAGAACCGAACGCGGCCCTGCCTGCAATTTCAAATCAAGCGCTGTTCCGCCCCTTGCGTCGAGCGGATCGGTGCGGCCGAGTATCTGCACCTGGTCGATCAGGCGCGCGCCTTTCTGACAGGGCGCTCGACCGAGATCAACAAGGTGCTGGTGGCCGAGATGATGGCGGCGTCGGATCGGCTGGATTTCGAGACGGCGGCGCAGATCCGCAACCGCGTGCGGGCGCTCGCCCAGATCTCGGCCGATCAGAACATCAATGTCGAGGGGCTGGCCGACGCCGATGTCGTGGCACTGCATCAGGAAGGCGGCCAGAGCTGCGTCCAGGTCTTCTTCTTCCGCGGCGGGCAGAATTGGGGCAATCGCGCCTACTTCCCGAGCCACGACCGGCAGCTCGACGCGGCCGAGGTGCTGTCGGGCTTCGTCGGACAAGTCTACGACGGCAAACCGATCCCGCCGCAGCTGCTGCTGAGCCAGGAGCCGGCCGAGGCGGAATTGCTGGCCGAGGCGCTTTCGACCGCGAGCGGCCACCGGGTCCGGTT